>JBFJWU010000029.1:0-16457 GCA_041623475.1 bacterium
CCCGCCTGGAATCGGCGCTGTTTTTGCCTGCGTGCCAGCGTTCCAGGGATCGCCACAGCGACTTGAGTTGTTTCTGGAATGTTTCGCGGTCGTCCAGTGAACCGTTCAGCCACGACACCATCGGTTCTTCCCCGCCGGCCAGCGACTTGAAAAACGCGGTCAGCTTGTCGCGACTGTAAGTGTCGGCCAGCAGGATCTGGCCCAAGCGCATTCTTTCATCACGGATAATCGTTGCCAGTTCACGTTCTTCGTCACGAGTCAGCAGCGGGACTTTGCCCATCTGCTGGAAATACAACTGGACCGAATCTTCGGCCTGGGTCGTTGTGGCGTCATCGGTATCGTCGGCTTCTTCGGCCAGTTCCACATTATTGGTTTCGAGAATGTTGAACAGGACTTCCAGTTCCTGGACATCCAGTTCACCAGGCGGAAAGACTTCGTTGATTTCCTCGTAGGTCAGTACCGAACGTGCGCGGCCGATGGCCAGCAACTGGCGGACGCGCGGGTCCTGGGACAGTCGTTTCTGGATTGCCGCGCTCATTGGGACGTTTGCCGCAAATCCTGGATCTGGCGACGCAGTTCGCGTGCCTCGTCCAGACGCCCGTCACGTCGCAGGGATTCCTCGCGGGATGAAAGGTCCGAGATCCGGTTTTTCAGGCCACGGTCGGCGGCGCGTTCGCGGACATCCTGGATCAGCTGGTTCGCGTCGGCGGCAACCGGTTCAGCGTGGGCCATACGCCCCAGCCATTCCCGAAAACCTGGCTCTTCCAGCTGCCGGCCCTCCAGCACCGCTGCCAGCCACGGGTGAACGCCGTCAAGGACCATCGACTCGCCAATTGCAAACCGGCGTTCGGGGTCGCCCAGGACCAGGATCGCCAGTTTTTCTTCGACACCGGCAGGGCCTCGGCCGCCGGCCATCCGGGCTGCGCGGACCGGTTCCGTTCGGCCTCGCTGCAGGTCCCTTAGTTGTTTCAACAAGGCGTCGACGGTTACGCCGGCGGCTGCAGAGACATCGGCCAACAGTAATTCCGTATAGACAGGGTCGCGAATCTCAGCCAGTCGTTCCAGTAACTTCTGCAATTGCCGGTGACGATCGTCCGTGCTGGACGTTGCTGCAATATGGTGTTCCAGGTACCACGGCCAGAACAGAGGCGCTGACTCCAGATGCCGGGCGACCTGATCGGGGCCGGCAGACTGGACAAAGCTGTCCGGGTCCTCGCCGTTCGGCAACAGCAGGATATGGACCTCGGCGCCCCGCTGTGTCAGCAGGCCCCAGGCTTTCAACGCTGCTCGCACGCCGGCATCGTCGGCATCGAACGCCAGGATCACCTGGCGGACGTGGGCCGCTATCCGCGCGGCCTGCCGGTCGGTCAGGGCAGTGCCCAGCGGTGCCACAGCATCTGTGAACCCCGCCAGGTGCAGACGAATGACGTCGGTGTAGCCTTCGCAGACCAAGGCGCGGCGATCCTGTTTCCAGGATGCCCGGGCCTGCTCCAGCCCGAACAACAGATTGCCTTTTCTGAACCAGGCCGAGTCCGGCGAGTTGATGTACTTTGCCTTGTCTTCCTCGTTCAGTCGTCGGCCGCCAAATCCGGCGGGGCGACCGTTTTCGTCGTGAATCGGAAACATCAGGCGATTGACAAACCGGTCGTGGCTGCGACTGGATGCGGTCAGGCCCAGTCGTTCCGACAGGTCCAGGGACCAGCCTTTCTTGCGCACAAGCGCTGTCCAGTCGCCGCTTTCGCCCCAGGCGTATCCCAGCCCGAACTGCTCCCAGACCGATTGTGGCAACTGGCGTTGTTCCAGGTATTCCCGGGCGTGTTCAGCCTTGCTGCTGTCCAGCAACATTCTGTGGAAGTAGGTCCCGGCGGCATCCAGCAGTGAAAGGCCCGCAGCGAATTCGTCGCTGTTGCGTGAAACTGCGCCCGGTGCCGGTCGCCGTTCTTCCAACTGGACACCGGCAAAATCGGCTGCGCGCGCCAGCGCTTCGGGGAACTCGACACCTTCTTTCAGTTCGATAAAACGAAGGATATCCCCGCCGGCGCCACATCCGAAACAATAGAACAGTCCGTCCGGACGGACGCTGAAACTGGGTGTCTTTTCTTCGTGAAAAGGACAACGGCCGACAAAACGACCGCCGGCCCGGCGCAGGGGGACAAACGTCGAAATATAGGCGACGGCGTCTATTGAATCTTTTACGCGATCAACGTCGCTCATTCGCGTGTCAGTCGTTCAGTTTACTGCGCAGGATTTCGGCAACTCGCTTGCCGTCGACGTTTCCTTGCAGCGATTTCATCACGGCGCCCATCACCGGACCGTACTGGGGAGTGTCGCCCGCTGCTGCGATCGCTGCATCACATGCCGCTTCAATCTGTTCGTCGCCGATTTCCGGCGGCAGGTATGCCTGGAGAAGGTCGACTTCGCGGGACTCGCGGTCGGCCAGTTCGTCGCGACCGCCATCGCGATAGGCATCAACGCTTTCGCGCCGTTGCTTAATCATGGACTTGATGATCTTCTGGATACCGTCATCGTCCAGTTCGCCACCGGCCTCGATTTCCCTGTTCTTGATTGCGGATTTCACCATTCGCAGGGTATCAGCCCGCACCGAGTCGCGGCTCTTAAGGGCGTCCTTCAGGTCATTCTGGATCTGCTGGGCGATGGGCATACGGTTTCTCCGGAAGATTCTTTCGCAACGCCAGCCGTCGGCTTGTCGGGCAATACCTTGTAAGCCGTTGTTGCAAAAGGGTTTTATTCGGCGATGTCGTGGCGGGCGCAGCTGTCTGGACTTGTCCGCCTGTCTTTGAAATCGTATCGGAACTGCAGTGTTGTTGCCAGCCCTTGACAATCCTGTGTCAGTGCTTATCATAGGCACTGAATGGGAAATTCAAGCCAGACTGGCGACTCAGCAACAGGAGCGCACCAATGACCGACAAACAGGACAAGACCCCGCCAGACGGTTTGGAGCCGGTGGAGCCGGAGGCGCAGGAGCCACGCCAGGGCGAATTGCCGCTGCTGCCGCTGCGCAATACCGTCATCTTCCCGGTCCTGACCGTGCCGTTGTCCGTCGGCCGGCCCCGCAGCGTCAAGGCGGTCGAGGCCGCCCTGGAAAACGACAAGCTTCTGGTCGTCGTCGCCCAGAAAGACCCCGATGTCGATGAGCCGACACCGGATGACCTGTTCGGCTCCGGGGTATTGGCACGCGTCGTCAAGTTAATCAAGCTGGCAGATGGCAACCAGAGTCTGGTCGTCCAGGGCCTGCAGCGCATTCGCGTTGACGAGTATACGTCGCAGCGGCCCTACCTGAATGTTCGCTACTCAGTCCAGGATGAAACCCTGGACCAGGATGTCGAAATCGAAGCGCTGATGCTGAACCTGAAATCGCTGGCCAAGCAGGTCATTGACCTGAGTCCGACGATTCCGGATGAAGCGCACGTCTTTATCGAAAACATCGAAGACCCGTCGGTCCTGGCGGACATGATTGCCAGCAACCTGCGGTTGTCCACCGAGGAAAAACAGCAGATCCTCGAGAACCTGGATGTCAAGGCCCGCCTGCGCGATGTTATCGAACTGCTTAACCGCGAAGTCCAGGTGCTGGACCTGAGCCAGAAAATCAAGAGCGAGGTCCGCGGCGAGATCGACAAGAGCCAACGCGAGTACTTCCTGCGCGAACAGTTGAAGGCGATCAAGCGGGAACTGGGCGAGGACGAGGGCATCGAGGAAGAGGTCGAAGAGGTCCGCAGCGAGATCGATGCCAAAGGATTTCCCGAGGAGGTCTACGAGGTCGCGGTCAAGGAACTCAAGCGCCTGGAGCGGACACCGCCCCAGTCGCCGGAATACGGCATCATCCGGACGTACATCGACTGGCTGCTTGAACTGCCATGGTCCGAGACCACTGAGGATCGGCTGGACCTGGTTCATGCCAAAGAGGTGCTGGACGAGGACCACTATGGTCTGGAAAAAGTCAAGAAACGAATTCTTGAGTACCTGGCGGTCCTGCAGCTTAAGCAGGACCTGAAAGGGCCGATCCTCTGCCTGGTTGGACCACCGGGGGTCGGCAAGACCAGCCTGGGCAAATCCATTGCCCGGGCACTGGACCGCAAGTTTGTGCGGGCCAGCCTGGGGGGAGTACGTGACGAAGCCGAAATCCGTGGACATCGACGCACGTACATCGGTGCATTGCCCGGGCGGATTCTGCAGGGGATGAAAAAGGCCGGCAGTTCTAACCCGGTTTTTGTCCTTGATGAGGTTGACAAGATCGGCCAGGATTTTCGCGGGGATCCGTCCAGTGCTTTGCTGGAAGTACTGGACCCGGAACAGAACGGCTCCTTCAGTGATCATTACCTGGAGGTCCCCTATGACCTGAGCCATGTGATGTTTGTCGCGACGGCCAACCGGGTTGATACGATTCCACCGCCGTTGCTGGACCGGATGGAAGTGATCGAACTGAGCGGCTACACGCTGGAAGACAAATTCCAGATCGCCCGCGCCCATATCGTTCCCGACGAACTGGAGAATCACGGGTTGGATTTGGATCGGGTCGAGATAACCGACGAGGCGCTGGAGTTCCTGATCGAAAGCTACACGCGTGAAGCGGGCGTTCGAAACCTGAAACGCCAGTCCGCCGGTGTCGTTCGTGGTGCCGCGCGCCAGATCATTGAAACCGGTGACAAAAAGGTCGTTATTGATCGCGAAAAGGTCGAGGAATACCTGGGTCCGATCAAGTACTTCAAGGATCACGCTGAACAGTTGCAGGTGCCCGGAGTTGCGATCGGACTGGCCTGGACCCCCGTCGGCGGTGACATTCTGTTTATTGAAGCCAATGGAATGACGGGCAAAGGCAAGTTGACGCTGACGGGTCAATTAGGCGAGGTCATGAAGGAATCCGCCCAGAT
Organism: bacterium; assembly: GCA_041623475.1. Classification (GTDB taxonomy): domain Bacteria; phylum J088; class J088; order J088; family J088; genus JBFJWU01. The sequence continues at coordinate 4,890 of JBFJWU010000029.1, forward strand.
CGCGATGAGCTACTCGCGGGCCCATGCGACCGACCTGGGTATCGACCTGGCCAAGCTGGAAAGCACCGATGTCCATATCCATGTACCTGAAGGTGCTATTCCCAAAGACGGCCCCAGCGCCGGGATCGCGATGTTGTCAGTGCTGGTCAGCCTGTTCACTGGACGCAAGGTGCGCAGCCAGATTGCGATGACTGGCGAGATCACACTGCGCGGAAACGTCTTGCCAATCGGCGGTGTCAAGGAAAAGGTGATTGCTGCGGCCCGGGCCGGCATTGCCGAGGTGATCCTGCCCGAGAAAAACCGCAAGGACCTGGTGGACGTTTCCGACGAGATCCGGGAAAATCTGACGTTCCACTTTGTCAGCCGTATGGACGAAGTGCTGGAGCTGGCGCTGGAATCCGCGGGTAAAACGAAGCCCGCGCGCAAGGCACCGGCGAAAAAGAAACCAGCGGCGGCCAGCAAAACCAAGTCCGGAGCTACACGTAAGGCCGGACCCGGCAGGCGTTCGGCAACCAGCAGCGGAGGTTAAGTCGTGCCCATCTATGAGTACCAGTGCAGCAAGTGTGGTGATGTTTTCGAAGCCCGGCAGAAGATTTCGGATGATCCGCTGACAATCCACGAAGAATGCGGAGGAGATGTCAAGCGGCTGATATCAAATACGAGTTTTGTCCTGAAGGGGTCCGGGTGGTACAAGACCGACTATGCGTCGGGTAACGGCAAGGGTTCTGGTGGCGCGGATACAGCCAAGCCCGACAAGGCCGACAAGACCGAAAAGTCATCGCCTGCGGACTCGGCAGCAACCGGATCCGGAAGCAGCGCGAGCAGCACTTCCGATTAGAACATCCGCCGTTCAGACAGAACGGCGGATGTGGGCCAGCGCGTCCAGTACCGGGTTGACCCAATCGCTGCCGCAATCCGGCGGCAACGAAAACCGGACCAGTTCACGCGCCTGGTTCTGATCCCAATTCATGCGTTCCAGAGCGGCTGAGCCCTGGACGGTTCCGGACGCACAGGCACTGCCCGTGCTGACGGCGATCCCGTCCAGGTCCAGTCGCTGGACCAGTTCGGATCCTACCCAGCCGGGAAACCGAACCAGCAATGTTTGCGGCAGGCCTGCCGGATCGTGAATCGGTTCACAGTCGGGCCACGCGGTCTCCAGACCCTGGCGAAACTGACCCAGGTCCTCGCGCCAGTTCCGGATGCGGGTGTCCATTCGCTCGATGGCCAGTTGCGCCGCGACACCGGCCCCGATTGCACCGGGGACATTCTCGGTGCCGGCCCGCCGACGATGTTCCTGTGGGCCACCGGTCAGCCAGGCCTGCTGCAACAGCCCTGGCCGTGCCGCAAGCGCGCCGATGCCCTTTGGGCCGCCAAACTTGTGGAAGCTGACAGACCAGGCATCAAAAACCGGTTCGTTGACCGGCAACGGCCGTTTGGCGGTCCACTGAACACCGTCCAGCAACAGAGGAATGCTTCGTTCCTGGCACGTGCCGAACAGCCTGTCCAGGTCCTGGCAGCCGCCGGTTTCGTTGTGGGCTGCGATCACTGCGACCATCGCAACCCGGTGCGGGCCAGCAGCATCCAGCTGCTCGGCCAGGTGCGCCGGATTGACCACGCCCAGGCGATCAGTTGCTGCCAGCTGCAACTTAATCAACCCCCGGTCCGCCAGGCTGTCCAGGGTCCGTGCAACCGCTGGATGTTCGGCGCTGCTGGCGATCACAACCGGCGCACTGCTGTTGTTGCCAGCGGTGGCGAGAATGCCGTGAATGGCCATGTTCAGGGCCTCGGTCCCGCCGCTGGTCCAGGTAATCCAATCGGCTGGCACACCCAGTAATGCGGCAACCGACTCGCGAGCCAGGTTCAGGCGATGCCGGGCTTTGCGACCTTCTGTGTGCTGGCTGGACGGATTGCCCCAGTCCAGGTGCAATGCCTGCGAAACGGCATCGACAACCTCGGGCAGGGGGGGGCTGGTCGCATTGGCATCCAGGTAATAACGCTGTTTGTCCTGTCCACTCATAGCAGGCCCGACGGGCCATAATCCCTTTGTTTGCGCGGTTTTCATCTGATATTCTAATTCATCAATTTGCGCTGATCCCAGCGCCAACGGACGGAGGCAATCAGTGAACGCGACGTCAAACCGGGGAATGTGGGGATCCCGGCTTGGATTTGTCCTGGCCGCATCAGGCAGTGCGGTCGGGCTAGGGAACATCTGGAAGTTCCCGTACATTACCGGCGAATATGGCGGTGGCGCGTTCGTCCTGATTTACCTGTTCTGCATCCTGCTGGTCGGACTGCCAATCATGTACGCCGAGTTGCTGATGGGAAAAGTGACCCAGAAAGACCCCGTCGGTGCGTTCAAATACCTGCAGGGTACCAACTCATCGTGGCAGATCGTCGGCTGGATGGGTGTCATTTCGGCATTCGTCATTTTGTCGTTTTACAGCGTTGTCGCCGGTTGGTCAATGGCATTTGTGGCTCGTTCTGCAGTTGGCGCGATCAACTACGATATGGGTGTCGAGGCGGTCAAAGGCCTGTTCACGGCACTGTACGAAGACCCGTTCGAACAGATTTTCTGGCACCTGATGTTTATGATCATGGTTGTCGGCATCGTATCGGGTGGGGTCAAGAAGGGTATCGAACGCTGGAGCGAAATCCTGATGCCGGGCCTGATTCTGCTGCTGCTGGTGCTGATGGGCTTTGCCATGACGCTGGAGGGCTTTCGGGAAGGCGTACGGTTCATGTTTTCGGCAGATTTCAGCCAGGTCACTCCGCCTGCGGTGCTGGAGGCCCTGGGCCATTCGTTTTTTACGCTCAGCCTCGGCATGGGTGCCATGATTACTTACGGGTCTTACCTGCCTGAAGATGCGAACATCCCCCGCGGCGGGATGTGGATCGTGATCCTGGATACGGGAATTGCCCTGCTCGCTGGCCTGATTATCTTTCCGATTGTGTTTACCTTTGACCTGGAATCAGGTGCCGGACCGGGATTGATTTTCAGTACCCTGCCCGTTGCATTTGCGCAGCTCCCTGCCGGGGGAATCCTGTCAGCGGCATTTTTTGTCCTGCTGGGATTTGCCGCCCTGTCGAGCGCCATCAGTCTGCTGGAAGTTGCGGTGGCATTTTTCCATGACGAACTGGGGTGGGACCGCCGCCTGGCTGCAGTCGGGCTGGGTGCGGTTGTGTTCCTGCTGGGTATCCCGTCTGCGGCGTACGGGCAGTTCTTTGATTTCATGGACAACCTGAGTACTAACTACCTGTTGCCGTTGGGCGGCCTGGGAGTCAGCGTTTATGCTGGCTGGGTTATGGATCGCGAGGATATGAACGGCGCTTTCGGTGGCAAACTTGGTGACAATGTCATGCGAATATGGCTGCTGATTATCAAGTTTGTAACGCCATTCCTGGTCCTGCTGGTGTTCCTGAACAAGATCGGCGTGATCAAGGTTTGACATCTGGCAATTCTGTCCGCAACGGGCACCAGTCTGACGGCTACAATCGATAAGGCCAGTTCCTGGCTCTCATCCCTGACGCAGTTGGGGCAGGGATTGCTTCAGGCGCAGGTGGGGCCACGACCTGATCAGACGCTGGTCTTGTACGAGGCCGAATACTGCCCCTATTGCCGCAAAGTTCGCAATGTCCTGACATCGCTGGATCTGGACGCGGAGATTCGTCCTGTTCCCAAACGGAGCAAGCGTTTCTCTGAATTTGTGCGCGGCAACGGCGGCAAGATCCCGATTCTTTGTGACCCCAATAGCGGTCAGACCGTAACCGGGTCGAACGCGATCATCCATCATCTGTTTTCGCGTTACGGTGCTGGTGAGCCGTCGCAACTCTCGTTGAACACGGCGATTGCCGCTGTTCCTTCTGCGATTCGCGGCCGTAAGGGAATGTACCTACGCGCCTCCATTGCGCCCGGGCAACCCCTGGAACTCTATAACACGGAATCCAGTCCTTATTGCAGAATTGTCCGCGAACGACTTTGCGAGCTGGAAATACCCTATGTTGTCCGCAATGTGGCCAAAGGCGGACTGGTGGACTTCGTTACGCCGCCGTGGCGAGGCTTGCTGGGGTTGAATGGCACGGCGACGACGACCAATCGGCAGCGGTTGTTCGACCGGGCCAGGCGTTACCAGATCCCGTTCCTGGTCGATCCAAATACTGATGTTGAACTGTTTGAGTCCGTCGAAATTTGTAGGTATCTGGACCGCACATACGCGTGGAGCCCGCGTTAATCAGCGAATCGGCTTGGCCTTCAGCTTTGGCTTGCCGTCCTCTACGACAACACGAAATTCAACCTTTTTGGCGTTGTACTGCTGGCGGAGCTGCTGTTCCTGCTTCTGCAACATCTTCTGCAGTTTGGCCGCTTCCACCGGGCTGGCACCAGCCTGCGCCTGCAGTTTGCGATATTCGTTGACGACGTTGTCGAAGTCGCCGCCAGTCGCAGGACCCGAATCGGCCGCCGGGGTCGAAGCCATCTCGTTGCGCATCTGGTCGTGAATCCTGGTCTTGAACTGGTGCCGTTTGTACGTACCGTCCTCGATCTGCTTGAGGATCCTGTTCCAGTACTGCTCAAACGTAATCATTCGCGACCGCAGGTTCTGGGCACGGAAACGAATGGCTGTATTGGGTGTATGTTCACTGGCCGCGTCGTCAATCGCCCGCTGCAGGCGCTTGCGCTCGTCCGCAGGTTCGATACGTTCAACGCCGGCAAAGTACTGTTCGTACTTTGTTTTCAGCTTGGTCAGGTCGGCTTCTAGCCGATTGAGTTGTCCCATATCCATAGCGGAAATATCTTATCTGGACCGACAGAATAATTCATTTGCAGGGGGACGATCTGTCCCTCGAGGAACCCGTGATGACCCCGGGAAAACGGCGTTTCTGTGATATGATGGACCCATCTGATGAAGGTCCAGCGAGCGATATTAGCGGGCCTGGCGGCGTGTCTGCTGCTGGCCACGGGATGCGGCGAAGACAACGCCAGCAGCGGCAACGGCACGGTTTTTGAGTGTCCGACGCGTTACTGTTCGGCGCTCGGCGACGCGGTTGGTAATTTTGAAGGCAGTTCGACGGATACGACTTCACAGGTTCCAACGACGTTTCGTGGCGTGCGGGCAACGGTGGACGGTATTGCCGATCCCTGGATCGTCCCGGAGGACAACGTCATCGACCAGACAACGGCGCTGACGCAATCGATGACGGCAATTGGCACGGCCGATAATCCGGATGTCGTGATTACAATGGTCTGGACGGTTGCCGCGACGATTAATCCGCCGGACACCCTGGCTTTGACATTGACGCCGCCCGGGACCAATTCAGCGCAGTTTTTCTATGCTGAGACGGTCACTTCGGGGGCCCAGAATCCGGTTACCGCGATTGTCTCCGGCGAACTGGACCTCAAACGCTGGAGCGATGTCTCGGCTGAAGGAACGTTTGACGCGCAAGTCATCCTGCAAGACGGGGCGTCCCGGACCATCGCCGATGGTATAATAGACGTCCGTTTTCAGGATTAATTCCGGAGTTTTCCCTTGTTTAACAAGATTCTTGCTGTTGATGACAGTGATATCGTCCTCAACCTTCATCAGTTGACCTTTCGGCGTTTGCCGGACGTCGAGTTGCTGACGGCCCGCAACGGGATCGAAGCGATGAAGAAGGTCAAGGAAAACGAAGACATCGAGCTGATTCTGCTGGATATCAACATGCCATTGATGGACGGGATTACCTTTCTCGAGTCACTGCGTGGTGAATCCAGTGCCATCGCCCGGATTCCAGTGATCATGATTACCACCGAGGGCGAAGAAGAGAGCGTTGTCAACGCGCTGAAGAAAGGTGCCAACGCGTACATCAAGAAGCCATTCCGCCAGAAAGAGCTTTTTGAACTGTTGGATGCCCTGGAAAAGAAGCTTCAGGGAAGCGCGTCCTGACCTGAATGCCGGGCGGCCGCGTCGTTAACCAGTTGGCGCTGCCGGGACAACCTGTCCGGCTTCATAAAACAATTGAACAGGTTCATACAGACGACGGACAGATCCTGCGCGTCGTCCGTAAGCGGCCGGTGGACGGTTCTCGCGCTTCGGTTGCCCTGGTTCACGGGATCGCCCAGAACCGCTACAGCTACCACATGCCACGGCAAAGTTTTACCGCCTGGTTGGCCGGATTGGGATTTGAAACGTGGAATATCGAGTTGCGCGGACATGGCCGCAGCCGGATTCGCAAAAAGTATCCCGGGTCTGCCGACGACTATTTCCAGCGTGATTTTCCTGCCGTGATTCGTCGTATGCGCCACGAATTCGACGGTCCTGTCTTTGCCATCGGCCACAGCCTGGGTGGAGCTACGGTTTATGCCGGGGCGACGTATGTCGCCGACCTCCTGGACGGCATCGTACCGATGGCGCCCGTCTATTCCTTCGGGGGCCGAAACCCGGCGTTCCGGGGCCTGGGGGCGGCATTCCGGGCCGCGCCGTCGCCCGGGCCATTCAATCGGGTGCCGTTGCCTGTACACGTCGTTGGAGCGGGCCTGGGTGCCGCATTACCGTTCATGGATGGCGAACACATGGCCGTATCGCCGATCAATATCTGGCATCCCGGCACCATGGAACGCAAGTCCCTGCGCTGGCGCATGAACAAGGGATTTACCTGGGTATCAGCAGGTGTTGTCAGGCACCTGTTGATGATGGCCGGCAAGGGGTTCGTATCCGTGGATGGCACCGTTGACTATGCCGCACGATTTCGTCGCCTGGGAACGATGCCGCTGTTGGTTATTGCCGGCAGTCGCGATACGCTGCTGCCACCGTCCGACGCGAAAACCGGTTACCTGGAGTCGCCAGCCAAGGACAAACAGTTTGTTGTCATCGGTCCCGAGCACGGCGGCCGTCACTGGGGGCACGTTGATCTGGTCCAGGGCGACCGCGCACCGAAATACGTCTGGCCCGTGATCGGGGACTGGCTGGCCGAGCGAAGCTAGACGGCAGTCAGGTCAACGGGATTCTGGTGCCCAGATCCGTTCCCTCAACTGCATCCAGTACCACTGCCGCAGTTGCCGCATCCCAGGCCGCAGAACCAAGGCTGTGAAAACAGAGCGTCTCGTCCGGGGTTTGGCGGGCCGGGATATTGCCAGCAACGAGATCAGGGAGTGTGCCGATCTGGTTCCAGTTCATAAACCCGGCTTCCATCGGCGTCAGCAACAGGCCGCTTTCATTCTTTGCGGTGTCAATGTCGTCGACAATAATCCGGTCAATGGTTTTCAGCGCGCTGCCATCCAGCTCGCGCTTGATGCGCAGGTTGGCACCAACCGGGGCGACAAATGCGCCGGTTTTCAGCATCTTTCCGTCAAATACCGGTTCCTTGCTGGTGGTGGCCGTGATGACAACGTCGGCATCTCGTACGCAACTTTCGGGGTCGCCGGCGGCAATACAGCGCAGCTCGAATTCGCCGGTGACACGGTCCGCAAAGGCGTTGCGGTTTTCTGTATCCCGTCCATAAACCCGGATTTCATCTGGCCGGGCGACTTCCAGCATGGCCTCGATCTGGCCCCAGGCCTGCAGCCCGGTCCCAAAAACCGCCCAGACAGGGGCTTCGGTTGGTAACAACCTGCGGGCCGCGACCGCCGTGGCGGCACCTGTGCGCATTTGCCCCAGGCGGTTGCCCTCCAGGATGGTGATCAGCTCGCCTGTTTTGTAATCGTAAACGAACACCCGAAACCGGATCGTTCCTGCGACCGCGGCATAGGCCTTGTGGACAAAAATGCCACGAGCCGGCCAGGCGGCGCTCATTGTATGCAGCATGCCCCGCTGCATTCGCAGGCGCTGGCGCGGTTCCTGCCATGCGGTTCCGGCTGCCTGTTCGCGGGCAATGGCCTCGACCGCATCGACAACCGCCGCCATCGTTACCACAGATTCGATTTCAGATTCGTTGAGGAAAAGTGCCAAGTCAGACCTCCGTCGGTGCATTCAGTTTCTGCCATGCATGGTAAACACATTCCCGATTCAGCCTGCGCTGCGTGCGGGACCTGTTGTAATCTGGACCGGTCGGAATCTTCAACAAGGGAGCAACATAATGGCTGAACCGTCGGCGGCGATCTTTCTGGTTGGCGATGAACTTCTGGCCGGTGAAATACAGGATCGCAACGGCCCGTTCCTGGGGGCCGAGCTGGCCAGGAACGGCTTTCGCGTCCGCCAGATGGCGATCCTGCCAGATGATGCCGAAGTTATTCGTGATGCTGTGGCGGCCGCCATTCGGCACCATGATCTGGTCATTACCTGCGGTGGCCTGGGGCCCACGTCCGATGACCTGACGGCACAGTCGGTCGCCGAGGCGGCCGGGACGACGCTGGAAATTGATGACGACCAATGGCAGCGGATTCGCCAGATGTTCCAGGCGTTGCGAGGGGTCGAGCCTCCCCCGGGCAACGAGAAACAGGCGATGCGTCCTCCCGGAAGTTACCGGTTGGGTAACGCCAACGGGACCGCGCTGGGCTTTGCCGTCGTCGCAGACCAGGCGATTGTTGCCGTGCTCCCGGGACCGCCAAAAGAAAACCAGCCCATGTTCGCGGATGAACTGTTGCCGGTCCTCGATGAGCGTTTTGGCGACCGTCCGCAGTTGCGGACTCGCGTGTTCCGGGTATTTGGCCTGGCAGAAAGCGCGGTTGGCCACCGCCTGCAGGAACTGGAAGACGCATTGGACAGGGTCAAGGTCGCCTACCAGTTTCATTTCCCGGAAATTCTGGTCAAGCTCCGCTATCCCGCCGATGCAGGTGACCAGGCGGATGCGGCCGCCCGGGAACTACTGGACCTCCTGCATCCCCACGTCTATGGCGAGGGCGACCGGGAATTGCCTGAGGTCCTGGGCCAGACGTTGTTGACGCTGGGACAGAAGGTCGTTACAGCTGAAAGTTGTACGGCCGGGCTGGTCGGAAAATTGTTGACCGACGTGGGGGGATCCAGCGCCTGGTATGAGCGCGGTTTCATCACCTATACAAACCAGTCCAAGCGCGAATTGCTGCGTGTGCCGTCGGAGATGCTCAAGGCAGGTGGGGCCGTCAGTGAAGCTGTTGCACGGGCAATGCTGGAAGGTGCCCTGGAGCGGTCCGCAGCGGATGTCGGCCTGGCAATCACGGGCATCGCCGGCCCCGGGGGCGGCAGCCCGGACAAACCCGTAGGAACGGTTTGTATCGCGTGGGGCGATCGCCAGCGACTGGACGCATCGACCTACCAGTTCCACTGGGATCGTACTTACAACCGACTGATCAGCGCCTGGACGGCGCTCAATAATGTCTACCGGCACGTACGGGGCGGGTGAGATATTTTTTCGCGGCGTTCCCGCCGCCCGAAATATTGGCACCGACTGTCGATCTGCCTGATTCGTTGCTTGACGGGTTTCGTCCGGTCCCGGCGAGCAACCGGCACATCACATTATTGTTCCTGGGCGACGGCCTCCAGGGCCGGGTTGACCAGGTCATTGCTGCCACCAGCACGTTACGATTTCAAAGCTTTGGCGCCACGATCGGGGCCTGCGGTGTCTTTGCGTCAGCGGCTGGCGCGGGTGTACTGTGGCGAACAGCAGGGCCGAAATCGGCGTTCCAGCGCCTGCACGAGGACCTGCGTGCGCGACTGGCTCCCGTCGTGTCGGACTTGTCGTTTCGGCCGTTTGTGCCTCATCTGACCCTTGGGCGCTGGAAACCACCACGGGACATCCGCGATTCGGGGCTGCTGTCGACCGAGCTGCCGCCAGTGACGTTTGTCGTCGACCAGGTTCGCCTGGTTGAGAGTCGTTCCGGACCAGACGGTCCCGTCTATCACACAGTCGCGGTTGTCGACGCCGTTGACTAGGATACTTTGTATGAAGCTCAGGGTATTGATTGTGATTTTTCTGTTGGCCCAGGCACCCGGATGCGATAATCCGAAACCAGGCGGTTCGCAGCGTCAACTTGATCCGCCCGTCACTCCGGCATTGGCAGAGGGTGACTGGCAGGCGGGCGTTGCAACCGGCCCGATGTTCGCCCCGTTTGGCGTCAGTATGGGCGGATTCGGGTTTCGAATTGGACCGCCGTCAGTGCGCAGTGACAAGTTGGGAGCAACAGTTGGCAAGTACCAGTCAATGCTTGTCAAGGCGATTGCGATCAGCAATGGCAATGGGCTGGTGATCCTGACCAAGTTGCCGTTGATCTTTGTTACCGATCCGTTGCGTCGACGCGTAATCGAGCGGATGGGCGATGCAACGGGCCTGGATTTCAGCGACAGCCTGATTATGACGGCGACCCACACGCACAGCGGTCCTGCACGATTCTGGGCCATTCCCGAGGGCGCAGGCTTGTTTGGAATGGACGAGTTTGATCCCGCAGTGCTGGACGGGCTGGCGCAATCAATTGCCGACGTCGCAATCTCTGCCTGGGAAGACCTGCAACCTGCGCGCGTCGGTGCCACCGAGGCCCTGCGATTTGACCCGGACAACCGGATCAGCCGGGATCGGCGAGGCAATAACGACAACCTGTATACGAACGTCGACGATCCCAACGTATACCTGGATAACGGGACCTATAAAAGCAAGGACCATCGCATGTGGATCCTGCGTATTGATGACACGGCCGGGCAACCGTTGGCGGCGGTCGTTCGATTCGGGATCCACGGCATCGTTTTTGCACAGCACATGTATTCAGAGGATGCTCCCGGTAATATCGAACGGGCCGTTGAGGCAGCCTGGAACGTGCCTACAGCGTTATTCCTGCAGGGGAATGGCGGCGATGTGAGCCCCGCTGGCGGCGATCACGGTCGCCGTGGCACTCAGCAGGCGGAAGCTGTCGCGGTCCGGACGGCACGGGCTGGGCAGACCGCGTGGAGTTCGATTACGACCAGTCGTTCCGGCGTCCTTGCGGTGGCTCATCGTCGTCGTCACCTGGATCGGAAGACGCTGGGATATGCCGACGACGAGTTCGGAACCGGCGTGGGTGAGCGGTTTCAGCCGTACCAGTACGGTGGCTTTCAGTGCGGCGAAATTATCGAGGCAAATGGAGTTGATGATGGTAATCCGGATACCCGACTCAAGGACGGTGAACTGGGATGCATCCCGATTGAACAATTGCAGGGTGTTCTGAACACCGATGCCCCGGAACTACCCCTGCGTGAGCTTTCAACGGCGGTCATGTCGGCGATTCGTATCGGTGAATGGCGGCTGGTGACGTTTCCCGGCGAACCGGTCAGCCAGATGGGTACGGCAATGCGGGAACAGGCCAGGGAACTGGGGCTGGAAAAGTTTGCGACACTGGGTTACAGCCAGGCGCATCTGTTTTACCTGACCCCATCAGAGGACTGGTTTCAGGGCGGTTACGAGGCGGCTCAGAACATCTGGGGCTGGAAAGTCGGCGAGTTTGTGATCCAACAGAACCGCGAACTGCTGGCAAGACTGGACAACTACGGTACCGAGCCCGCCTGGGACGGTGATGAGCTGGTAGCGATGCCGAGGGAACTGGAAGCGCGCACGGAAACAGTCCGCGGCAGCGGGACACCTGGATGGGCATCGCTGGCGGCGAGGACGGTGTCCCGATTCGGGCAGATCAGTGGATCCTGGGCTGGCGGTGACTCG
>JBFJWU010000030.1:0-16412 GCA_041623475.1 bacterium
AGGGTATCGATGACACCCGGGTCCTGGTATTCATCAAAATCGCGGATACAGACACGGACATCATCACCCAGGGCAAAATTGGTCTTTGGCTGGCCGAACGGGTCACAGAAAAAGACATCCACGCCCTCGTCGTTGCGGATTGTGATGGTATCCTCGGCAAACGCATTACCGGGATCCGCCAGGTTCCAGAATCGCGCCCTGACCCGTTCGCCCTCGCGGGCCCGGATTGTTGAGTCCGGCACACCGATGGTCGCGTTGGTCGCACCAAATACAAACCCGTGGGCATTGGTCACGGGCGTCTGCGGCGTCAACTGCAGGCCGACTTCGATATCACCGTTATCCAGATTTTCAATATTGAACGTGACGTCGACGGGGAATTTGGGAAAGTCCGGGATCGATGCCGACTTGGCAAATATATACATTGGCTGGTTCTCGGCATAGAAGTCCACCGACTTTTCGTATGTCGGGTCGCGGAAATCGACCTGGGGCGCAAAAAACAGCGTCACCGATGCCACCTGGTAGCGACCGGCGCTATTAAAATACGACCGGGTATTGCTGGAATACTGGCCATCGTTGGTCGTGTCGTTGTCCCAGGAATAAGTCCCCTGGGTCACGTTGGTCCCGAACTCCACCCGGAAATCCCGCGGATCCGCGGGCGGCAACACCGTTCCGCTGGCCGTCATCCGCAGTTCTTCAACGATTTTCCATGTCGCAGCATAGTCCGGATCGGCGGTTGCCGGGCACAAACCGCCGCTGTTGGACGTGTCCTGGGTGACCTGGTCCAGCACACCGGTGTTGCCGCTGGTCGGTGCCCAGTAACAGGTGGCGTTGTTGACCGGATCACCGTTGTTGTCCAGCACCTCGATCATCCCGTACCAGCCCATGACCAGGGCCGGGTCGGTATCAAAATTGTTACCGCCGTTGCCGACACCCTCGACCGCTGCCTGGTTCAACAACCGTCCCTCGATCATCAGGACACCGCCGGCACCGTTGCCCTGGAATCCGTTATCCGTCAGGGTCAGGTCAGGCAGGACATCGTCGAACGTCATCCCGGCCTGTGACGAGATCCCCTCGTCAACCGTCAACACAATGCCCCATTCGCCGCTGTCGGCAAAGCAGTTGTCCGCTACGGTCCAGTCGCCCCCTTCGGCAGAGATCGCGCTGCGGACCTGGTCGCGAAAACCCCTGGCGCCGACGCAATTGGTATCCCCGTTGTCGTTGACCTGGCCAACCACATGCGGCTCGTCCGAGTAGATTCCATACTGGTTGCTGTCGATCAGGTTGTCGGTGACGATCAAGGTCGAACTGGTTCCGACGTAGTCGTTATCCAGCATGATCGCGGCAAAATTATGGTTGCTGATTGTGTTGTCGTCGACTTCAATCTGATTGGCGGTCATCGCCGAAATCTGGATCCCGTAACGGTCATTGCTGTCGATCAACGGATTGGAACGGATCAACACATCGGCACCCGACGCGGTCCGTTCGATCAGGATTCCCGCAGCATTAATCGAATTGACAATCGTATTGCCGGGGCCAATGTTGATATCCCCGGTATTGTCCCGGACCCAGACACCGGCGACGATATTACCGTCGATCGTATTCTCGCGGATCGAGATACTGTCAACGTTGCCCTCGACGTAAATGCCACTGTCGCCCTTGACGTTGTCGGCAGTCGACCCGTTGCCATCCAGCGTATTGCCCAGGATTGTGAACCCGTCACCGGTTGTATCCAGATGGATCGCGTTGTAGTTGTTGTTCTGGATCGTGTTGCCGTTGGCTGATGCTCCGATCCGATGGTCAGCCGAATCCCCGTAGACGTACAGGCCATCCCGGCTGTTACCGTCAATGGTGTTGCGGTAGTAGTCGATGTCATCCGAATCTTCGAACTTCAGCCCCGCACCCGAGTTTGAGTTGACCGTATTGTCACCAAAGGTCGCGTTGTCGGACTGGTAGAAATAAACACCGCCCTGGGAATTGGAGTTGATCGTATTGCCGGTGACGGACAATTGGCTCGAGTCGATGGCAAGAACCCCACCCACCTCGTCGCCCCCGACGACTCCGATTGACCCGTTATTCGAAACCGTATTACCCCGGCCGGAACGACCGATCTCAATCCCCGATGAAAACGACTGGACGATGATTCCGCCATCGGAGTTGAAACTGATGGTGTTTTCAAGCACGAGCGAGTTGTCGACAGCGAATAACTCAACACCCGAGTCATCGTTGGACTGGATGCCATTGTTCACGATTGTCAGGTCGGTAGATGAAAAGGCGTAGATTCCGTCATTGACGTTGTCGTCGATATTCGTGTTTGCCTCGATCAGGTTTCCTGCAGCAACCTGGCGAATCTCGATCCCAAAGGTTCCGTTGTTTGAAATTGAGCTGTTCCCATAGACCGAGTTGTCAAATGTCAGGTCGTTAAGCTGGACACCAATTCGATTCTGGTCGATCGACGTATTGTCGGTCACACTGTTGCGCCCGGTCCCGCTGCCGGACAGCTTCACACCTGCTTCGTCGTTACTGTCCAGGACATTTCCCGGCCCGATGACATTGTCAATCGCACCGCTGGACAAGAGCGCCCCGGCTTGCGTATTGTCGTTCAAGGTCGAGTTTCTGACTGTAATGTTTGCGGACGTCTTGGAAATTTTGATCCCGTTCGTGTCGTTTCCCGACAGCGACGTGTTGTCCACCAGATGCCCGGACGTGCCATCCAGCGCGGTAAACCCGTCGTCGGCGTTGAAATCAAGGACGGAATTCTGGATCGTCAGCGACTGGACACCGGTTCCAGTCGCGATCACTCCGGATCGGGAGTTACCTGTCGAAGATATGTTGTCCAGGGTTCCACTGCTGATCTGTCCGGCAAAGGAAATGCCACTGCCTTCAAATGACTGCAGGTCGATGTCCTCGATCGTGACGACCCCGGCACCAAGAATCCGTAAACCGTTTTCATCGTCCAGGTTGGGCGACGACTCTACCCTGGCCCTTGGATTGAAGCCCGAATAGGTCAACGTAAAGTTTTCCTGGTTGGGCTTGTTAATCGTCGGCAACGGATTGCCGCTGTCGCCGACGACGATGATCCCGTCCACCTGGATATCGATGGTCGAATCCTCGGCCTCGGTGGCGGCGCGCTCCATGGCGTAACGCAATGTCCCAGGGGTACTGGTATCGTCGGTGCTGGTTACTGCATAAGTCGCGGCGTTGGCCCGCGATGCCGCCAGAATGGATACGGCCGCGAAAACGACCGCCAGGCGGGACACTAGTCGTCCGGCGTTTTTGCTGCTACCAACAGGTTTTCGTTGGACGATCGCAATCGTTCACACAGCGACTCCAGGAAATTCTCATAGATCTTCAGCCGAGCTTCGGGAAACTCGTCCAGGATCTTTTCGAACGCCTGGCGCTCCAGGTAACAGACTGCGCCATCCGTTTCCGCCTCCACACTGGCCGACCGCGGACCGTGGTCGATCAGTCCAATTTCCCCGAAATGCTCCCCGCTGCCAAGCTGGGCCAGGGTCTCGCGACCGTGGTCCCATTCCTTGGTCACCAGAAACGAACCTTCCAGTACGACATAGAATCGGTCAGGATGCGCCCCTTCCTCGATCAGGCGATCGCCGGCGGACACGGACTGATGGACCAATACCTTGTTGAACTGAGCCAGTTGGATTTGGCTCAACCCCCTGAAAATAAAGATATTCTTGAGGATCTTGGTATTTTCCACGACTAACCTTCCCTGGCTGTCATTGTAGCAAAGCCCCTGTTGAAAATAAACTTTTTCAAACCGTGTTTGGGATCGGCTATCATCAGGTTCCGTGCGGCTTTACCGGCGATTTAGAAGTGCCCGCGCGCTTCACCGGGAATTGCGGCCATAACGGCACGCATACACTCGGCTGGCAACTGGGCAATAATCTCGTCCATCTGCTCACGATCCAGGACATGCCACAGGGCTTCAAACATATTGCCCAGCAGGTCATCGGCAATCGATGGCGTGACTCCGGTATCTGCAGCCAACAGGTCGATCATGTCATCGACCGACCGTTCGACCTTGTCGCTGCGGGCCTCCAGCCGGCTGCGCATGTCGCCACCAATCCATTCGGCAAAACGTCGCGTCCCGCGGCCGCTGAGATTGTCGGCAAATATCTCCAGCGCCCGTTCAACGACGGCACCAGGCTGCTTGATCGTATCCGGCAGATACGCGCGGCTGATGGTCTCCTGGACCAGTTTCTCAACATTGCCAGACATCGCTGACATCTTCCTTTCCAGGCTGTTACAGAGTTGCGTTTGAGTTTATCAGGCTGGTCGAAAATTCCAAGTCCGGCTGTCGGTCAACGGTCCGGGTCAGTCGATGGCTCGTCCGCCAGGGTCGTCTGGCGGACGTCACGGATCTCGGACACCGGGATCAGGTCTGGATACCGGGCGCCCTCCTCGACAACCTGCACATGTTTCTGCCGCCGGGCCTGTTCGGCCCGTTCCTGCGCCTGGTCCCGTGCGCCGGCAGCCCGGATCCGTGTAAACCAGCCACCGTGGATGGCGGCCAGTTCCAGCAACGCCTGCGCGTCCGGGCGCTCCAGATCACCGGCCAGGTACTGCAGGACTCGAAAACGGCGCGCCCACGGCGCGCTGCGGCGCTCCAGATCGTCAGCAGCGCGAGCCTGCTGCATGTGCAGGACCTGCCGCTGGCGATACAACTGCCACCCGTGCCAGGAACGAAAGATCCACTGCCCCATGGGCCGCCACGCCGCCAATGGGTCGGAATCCGGCATCACCAGCAGGTGCATCCCGTAGCCGACGACACGGTGGGCAAACCCGGGAAACTGTTCGAGGGCCCCGAACACAGTTCGCCGGTCTGTCCCGAACCAGATCGCGGCCGCCAGGTACAGGTCGCGGTCGCTGGCGGTAACCGCCGTCGCCGCCGAAACGCTGATTTTCAGGTTGGCCAGGACCCCGGCCGGCCCCTCGGCCCTGATGTCTTCCACGGCCTGGCGTGTCAGGCGCAGGCGTCCGTCAACGACCTCTTTCAGCAGGTGGTACCGCTCATCTGGATCGGCAGGCGACCAGGATTCCAGTGGTTGGCCCGCCTGGGATCGCAGGTTTGGAATTGTCTCGGTAATTGACATACTGTTCAGGGTAACCCGTCGGATGAACCCCGTGCCCACTGGATTGTCGGGGCCCGGATTCATGATATAGTTAAGGACTCGGGTGGCCGTCAGGTCGCCCGATTTTTTTCGGCCCTGGTTGGCCGACAAAACGACAGAATATTTGGCGCGGGGTAGAGCAGTCTGGTAGCTCGTCGGGCTCATAACCCGAAGGTCGCAGGTTCAAATCCTGCCCCCGCTACCATCTTTCTTTGCTGCACAGCCAGCACCGATCCACTCACAAAAATTGACCATGACAACCCCGCTGCCGGGTCTGGACCAGTCGGACTGATGGCACAGCAGGGCGCGGCTCTGCGACGTTGCGACCCCTTTGGGAAATCGCTACTATGAGGGCTTTCCAATGACCCCCGCAGCCTCCCGGCAGACGAGCTAATCCCTTGATTCCACGGTATTCACGGCCCGAAATGACCGCGATCTGGAGCGACGAGGGTCGGTTCGCGGTCTGGCAGGAGATCGAACTGCTGGCATTGGAAGCCCGTGCCGCCCGCGGCGAGGTACCCGACGATGATGTCCGCGCCTGCCGCGAACGAGCCGCGTTCCAGGTCGACCGCGTCCTGGAGATCGAAAAAACCACTCATCACGATGTCATCGCCTTTGTCACCAACCTGGTGGAAAACATCGGCGACGAGGGTCGGCACCTGCACTACGGGATGACCAGCTCGGATCTGGTTGACACCAGTTTCGCGGTTCAGTTGCAGAAAGCGTCCGAACTGTTGCTTGACGATATGCAGCGTTTGCTGGATGCGATCAAAACGCGGGCGCTGGAGCACCGGGGAACAATTATGGTTGGCCGGACCCACGGGATCCACGCCGAGCCGACAACGTTCGGCCTGAAACTGGCACTGTGGCACGCCGCATTTGCCCGTCGACTGCGCCGACTGAAATCAGCAGTCGAAACGGTCCGGGTCGGCAAAATCAGCGGTGCGGTCGGCACCTACGCCCACTTGCCGCCCGAGGACGAGGCGTATGTGCTGGAACGGCTGGGATTGCGTCCAGACGACGTTGCCACCCAGGTGATTCCCCGCGACCGGCACGCAGAACTGTTCACGGCATTTGCCGAAATCGCATCCGTGATCGAACAGGTCGCTGTCGAAATCCGGCACCTGCAGCGAACAGAGTTGCGCGAAGCACAGGAAGCCTTTGCCAAGGGGCAAAAGGGCTCCAGCGCGATGCCCCACAAGCGCAATCCGATTCTCAGCGAAAACCTGACCGGACTGGCCCGGACGATTCGCGGCTACTGCCTTCCCGCCCTGGAAAACGTTGCCCTGTGGCACGAACGGGACATCAGCCATTCCAGTGTCGAACGGGTTATTGCACCAGACGCGACGATTGCCCTCGATTTCGCTTTGAACCGGTTGACGCGGCTGATCGAAGGCCTGGTTGTATTTCCGGAACGGATGATCGACAACCTTAACCTGACCGGTGGCCTGTTTTTCAGCCAGACGGTTCTGCTGCGGCTGGTCGATGCCGGCCTGTCCCGCGAAGACGCATACAAACTGGTTCAGGCAAACGCAATGAGGGTCTGGGACGAGGGCGGCGGCTTTGCCGAGTACCTCAAGGAAGACCCGGCCGTCCTGGAACACCTGTCCGTCGAACAAATTGACGCCTGTTTTGACTTCAAACCACTGCTGGATCGAGTCGATCAGTTATTTGAACGTGTCTTCCCGTCCTGAGGCCCGCTACCGGAACCCGGGACGGCGACAGTTTGCGCGCCGACCAGACCAACCATGTCCAGTCTGCCGGGTTTCCGGGGCAAGGCAGGCGGACAGCTTGAAACAGGCAAGTATTCGGCATCGGCTTGCCGCCCACGTGCCAACCACGATTGCCCGGGATAAGGACCTCTAGACAATGATTTGTACCGTCCACGTAGAACTGCGCGACGACATCCTGGACCCGGAAGGCAAAGCCATCCTGCACGCATTACACAGCCTGGGATATGACGAAGTTTCCGACGCGCGGGTTGGCAAGGTTATCCAGCTGCAAATCAGTGGCGACAATCGCGACGACCTGGCGCCCCGGGTCGAAGAAATGTGTAAACAGTTGCTGGCCAACCCGGTCATCGAAAACTACGAGATTGAATGGCCCGCGTAGGCATCATTACCTTTCCCGGCACCAACTGCGAACGCGAGACACTGCGTGCGTTCGCGTCGGTAGCGGGCGTCGAGGCGTTGCCGTTGTGGCATCGTGGCGAACTGGAAGACGGCCTGGACCTGATTGTCCTGCCTGGCGGATTCAGTTATGGCGATTACCTGCGTGCCGGGTCAGTGGCCCGCTTCAGCCCGTTGATGGAACAGGTCATCCAGTTCGCCCACGAAGGCGGGTACGTCCTGGGAATCTGCAACGGCTTCCAGATCCTGGCCGAATCCGGCCTGCTGCCCGGGGCATTGATTCGCAACCGGAACCTGCGGTTTATCAGCCGCAACCTGACCGTACGCGTCGAACGCACGGACGTCCCCTGGACCTGCGCCTGTACCAAGGGCCAGCTGCTGACGATCCCCGTGGCCCATGGCGACGGAAATTACGTAGACCACGCCGAAGATTTTGCGCAGTCTGACGAAGCTGGCCAGGTATTACTGCGCTATTGCGACAGTAATGGAGAACTGACGGACGCAGCCAATCCCAACGGATCCATGGGTCATACGGCCGGGATCATGAATGCAGCCGGCAACGTCTTTGGCCTGATGCCACATCCGGAACGGGCGATGACTGACCGGGTCGGCGGTGGCGACGGACGAATCCTGCTGCAGGGGATTGTCCAATGGGTCGACGACCACAGCGCCGGGGAAGAAAGCGAATGAATGACATCTGGAGCGAGCACGGCCTGACCCAGGAAGAGTTCAAGCGGATCTGCGACGAGCTGGGCCGCGAGCCAAACCGGGTCGAACTGGGGATTTGCGGTGCCCTGTGGAGCGAACACTGCAGCTACAAAAGCAGTCGCCGCTGGCTGGCCACGTTGCCGACCGAGGGCGAGCACGTGGTCGAGGGCCCGGGCGAAAACGCCGGTATCGTCCGACTTGCCGGCGACTGCTGCATTGCGTTCAAGATCGAAAGCCACAACCACCCCAGCTTTATCGAACCCTATCATGGGGCTGCAACCGGCGTCGGCGGTATCCTGCGCGATGTCTTTACGATGGGTGCCCGCCCGATTGCAAACCTGAACTCGCTGCGGTTCGGGCAACCGGATAACGAACGGACACCCTATTTGCTGAACGGCGTTGTTCGCGGCATTGCCGATTACGGCAATTGTATGGGCGTACCAACTGTCGCTGGCGAAGCCAGTTTTATGCCCTGCTACGACAACAATATCCTGGTCAATGCCATGACCGTCGGGGTCGTCAGCGAGCCCGGGATCTTCCGCGGCTACGCCAGTGGTGTTGGCAATCCAGTGTTCTACGTCGGCAGTTCGACCGGGATGGACGGCATCCACGGTGCCACGATGTCCAGTGCCAGCTTTGACGAGGATGTCGGCGAACAGCGTCCGGCCGTCCAGGTTGGCGACCCGTTTACGGAAAAACTCCTGCTCGAGGCCTGCCTTGAGCTGATGGACAGCGGTGCCGTTGTCGGCATCCAGGATATGGGAGCCGCCGGCCTGACCAGTTCCAGTTTTGAAATGGCATCCCGGGCCGAGTCTGGCATGAACCTGTACCTGGACCGTGTCCCCATGCGCCAGGACGGTATGGGCCCATATGAACTGATGCTCAGCGAATCCCAGGAACGGATGTTGATGGTCCTGGAACGGGGCAAAGAACAGGTCGCACACGATATTTTCAACAAATGGGACCTGAACGTCGTCGAAATCGGCGAGGTCGCAGAAGGCAATTCAATTCGCTGCTACTGGCACGACGAACTGGCCGCAGAGCTGCCGGTCCGCCTGTTGGTCGATGATGCGCCAAAGCTGGACCGTCCCCATCAGGCCGCACCGGAACGTCTGGCGCTGTGGGACCAGCCGGACGGTGCCGCAGCCGACATCGGCGACCTGGCCGAGCCACTGGGACAGCTGCTCAGCCACCCGTCCCTGGCCGACAAGAGCTGGATTTACAACCAGTACGACTCGACTGTCCAGGCCAACACGGTCATCGAATCCGGCAGCGATGCCGCGGTCATCTGGGTACCAGATGCCCAGAAAGCCATCGCCGTCACTGTCGAAGGCAACAGCCGGATGGTCTATTTATCGCCACGAAACGGTGCCGCCCAGATCGTTGCCGAAGGGATTCGCAACCTGGCTTGTGTCGGCGCGGTGCCGCTGGGCACGACCGACTGCCTCAATTTTGGCAATCCGGAACGACCCGAATACTTCTGGGAGTTTGTCGAGGCAATCGGCGGCCTCGCCGAAGGGCTGTCACAAATGGATGCACCAATCGTTGGCGGCAACGTCAGCCTGTACAACGAAACCACCGGCGTCGGCATCTGGCCAACGCCGACCGTAGGATTTGTTGGACGGGTCGATGTTGACCTGGACCGACTGCCCGCCGGGAACTGGACCACAGAAGGGTTGACGGTCGTTCGACTGGGCAACCCACCGCGGACGATTGCCGGCAGCGCCTACCAGGACCTGGTTCTGGGCAACGTTTGCGGCAACCTGCCCGTCCCCGACTGGGACGAACTGCGCGCCATCCAGGCATTAATGGTTGACGCGATCCAGGCGGGCCTGGTCACCGCCTGCCACGATGTGGCCGAAGGCGGACTGGCCGTTGCGCTGGCCGAGATGTGCCTGCCGGGTGGCACGGGCCTGCAAATCGACCAACCCCCGGCGGACATCGCTGGCTGGTTTGGAGAATGCGGCCAGAGCATTGTCGTTGCAACCGAGCCCGGAAACCTGCAGGCGTTCCTGGCGAAAGCACAGGAACATGGCGTTGCCGCACAGTCGCTGGGTACCACCGGCGGCGACCGACTGGTTGCCAACGGTATCATGGACATTGGCATTGCAGCCCTGAGGGCTCCCTGGCGAACGGCGATCCCGTCTCTGGTCAAAGAAGAAGTGTAAACGACGATGGCATACGACAAATTTAATGAAGAGTGCGGCGTCGTTGGTGTCTACGGACACCCCGAAGCGTCAACGCTGGTGTACCTCGGTCTGCACGCGTTGCAGCATCGGGGCCAGGAAAGTGCCGGCATTGCCACCCTGGACGAGGAGAACCTGCACAGCCACCGGCAGATGGGCCTGGTGTCTGACATCTTTACGCGGGAAATCCTCGAACGATTGCCTGGCGACCGTGGCATTGGTCACAACCGTTACTCAACGACTGGCCAGTCGATTGTCAAAAACGCCCAGCCGATCGTCGTCGACTATGCCCGTGGCCCGATTGCCCTGGCCCACAACGGCAACCTGGTCAACGCCCAGGTCCTGCGTGCCGAACTGGAGGCCGCCGGATCGATCTTTCAGTCCACGATGGACAGCGAAGTTATCGTCCACCTGATTGCCCGCAGTCGCGAAACACGAATCGAAGACCGGGTGATGGAAGCGGTTCGCCAGATTTCCGGAGCATTTTCCATGGTCATCCTGGCCGAAGGCAAGCTGATTGCCGTCCGCGACAAGTTCGGCCTGCGGCCGCTGGTCATGGGACGGTTGAATGGTGCCCACATCATCGCCAGCGAAACCACCGCCCTGGACCTGATCGAGGCCCAGTACATCCGTCCGATCAAGGCTGGCGAAATGCTGGTCATTGATGACGAGGGCACCCACAGCCTGTCCATCGGATCGGTGGAACAAACCCGGCCCTGTGTCTTTGAGTATGTCTACTTTGCCCGGCCGGATTCGATCATCTATGGCCAGAACGTCTACCCCATCCGCAAGGCGTTCGGCCGCAAGCTGGCCGAAGAAGACCCGTTCGAAGCGGACGTGGTTGTCCCCGTCCCCGACAGCGGTGTGCCGGCAGCGATTGGCTATGCCGAACAGGCCGGCATTCCGTTCGAAATGGGCCTGATCCGCAGCCATTATGTTGGCCGGACCTTTATTGAACCCGCCCAGCAGATCCGTCACTTTGGCGTCAAGCTGAAACTGAACGCCGTGCCCGAAGTCATCCACGGCAAACGTGTGGTCGTCATCGACGACAGCATTGTCCGGGGGACAACGGCCCGCAAGATCATCCAGATGATCCGTGACGCCGGGGCCAAAGAGATCCACATGCGGATTTCCAGCCCGCCGACGACCCATTCCTGTTTTTACGGCATCGACACCCCGGATCGCAGCGAACTGATTGCCTCCAGCCTGTCGGTAGAGGAAACCAGCAGCTTCCTCGGCAGCGACAGCCTGGCCTACCTCAGCCTGGAAGGCATGCTGGAAGTCGCCGGCCCGGACCGTTCCTTCTGCCACGCCTGTTTTTCCGGCGAGTACCCGATCCCGATCGAGGATTCACCGGAAAACTCCAAGCAGATGAGGCTCTTCGAACACTAGCATCGTTATCCGGATCGGTTTTCGTATGGGATACTGAAAACAGGGAAAGCCGGGATGGGAACAATGCCAAAATTGCTGATGATTGTCGCACTTGCGTGCGCACTGGGCGGCTGTGGTGAGGAACCTCCACTGATTGAATCGTTCTGTGTCGAAATACCCGACCCATCATTGCCGTCGCCCAATAATACAGAGCTTATTCCCGCAGACCCGCCGTACGACCAGGTCAAGTATTCCTGGAATTGTGTCAATCAGTTTTTCATTGAGGAGCGGTGGGGGCGCAACGAGGCGGATTGCTGGTTCAAACTGGAGACCTATACCTATCCCAAGGAGGGTTGCGTTGAATCGCTGCCCGAGGAACTCCGCGAAGGATCCGTCGTAAAAACGCAGGCCCGCTGACAAACGGTCCTCGCATCAACTATCCAGCTGCATTGTCGCTTGTTGATTATTTGACATCTGCCGGGATCCTGGCGTGATTCCAACTACATTCCCCATGTGGAGCTTCCTGGTCGCGTCCTTTGCGATTGTCGGGATTTATGAATCCGTTCGCTTTATCGGTCTGTATCGTCGTCGTCCCGATGACCCTCGCCTGCGGCACGCGTGCGAGTTATCGCTGGTTGGCGGCCTCTACGGCCTGTGCATGGCCGTTATCTACGCCCAGCCCTCCCCCGAAGGCGCGTACCAGTGGGCTCAATGGCGGTTCGGAATTGCCGCGTTCTTCCCCTACGCCCTGGTTGCCTCGGTCGAAAGCCTGGCGGGACGCAGCGGTGGCCTGGTCCGGCGACTGTCACTTGTCCTGATCGCGATCCAGGTTGGCGGCCTGCTGCTGGACCCGGCGCTTGTTGTGAAATATCAGTTTCGGATTCGTGAAGTGGCATTGCTCCACCAGACGTTCTACGATTTCGTTGCCGGGCCCCTGGGATTGATCCAGTCGCTATTTGGCGGCTGGGTTTTCGGCCACATTACCTGGATCATCGTCCAGCAGCGGGGGCGCCAGGGTGCACCCTCGATTCCGGCATTGTCACTGCTGGCGTTCGCGATCACCGGTGTCGTCGACCTGTTTATTGTCCAGGGATTCCTGAACCTGCCTTATATGCTGGAGTTCGGGTGCATCTTTATCGTTATTTTCGTGAACCGTGCCTTGCTTGATGAGTATTTTGACCTGCTCCAGGAAAAGGAAAAGGTAGAGAAATTTCGCAACCGCCTGCTGACCAACATCAGCCACGAGCTGCGCACGCCGCTGGGCGTCGGGCTGGGCTATCTGGAGCTGATCGAACGGCGTGGCGAGGCGCTGCCTGAACAGGAAATGGAATCTGTACGCAAGGCCCGCAGCGCGCTACTCGAAGAGGCCGCGTTGATCGATGAATTGATCGACCATTCACGGTTCGCGGCCGAGGACCCGGTGCCGGACATGGTTGAAGTCGAGATCAACGGGATGATCGACCAGATTTTCCAGAACCTCGACCTGCTGGCCCGTCGCAAGGGCGTCACATTGTCCGCCGAAATCGCGCCGGAAATCCAGGCCTGCGTCGATCCCCGCTGGTTTCAGCTGGCGGTCAAGAATCTGGTCCACAATGCCATCAAGTTCAGCAAAGACGGCCAGACGGTCCGTGTCGAAGCCCTGCTGGCGGAAAATGACGAATTGGTTATCCGCGTCCGCGACCAGGGCCGGGGGATTCCGTTCCAGGAACAGCGGGAGATTTTTGAACGATTCGTCCAGGGCGACGGGGCCGCGCGCAACGACACGGATACCGGCCTGGGCATTGGCCTGGCACTCGTTCGCGACGTTGTCCTTGGCCACAACGGTACAATCAATGTTTTCAGCCGCCAGGGCAAGGGCTCGACCTTTGAGATCCGGGTGCCACGAAACCCGGACACTGAAACAGTCGAAGACTGATGGCGGCCGCTTGTCAACCGGCTTCGAAAAGTGCAGGCACCATGACCACCTATAAGATCGACCCCGAAGTCCTGTCTGAGGTCTGCAACGAAGTCCTGGAGTTTTCTCTGGATGACGGCACCATGTTCCGCGAGATCCGCAGTCGCCTGGCCGAACGGTATCCCGGCATTGTTGACCCGTCCGAACGCCCCTGGATCGGCAGCCGCGCCGGCGGGGTCCTGGGCAAGTTGACGCTGCTGTACGCCAGCCTGAACGAATACCTGATTATCTTCGGCACACCGGTGGGCACCCAGGGATTTTCCGGCCGTTACAACCACATGCAGATCTGGGATTTCTTCGTCGCCGGGGAAACGTCGACCTGTGACCTGGAAACCGACCAGATCGTGCCCGACATCTATGGCCCGGGCGATACCGGATTCCTGGACAAGGGCCACAGCCTGACGTGCGAGATGAAACCGGGCAGCTGGATGATTGAATACGGTCGCGGACCGAACATTACGGCCCTGCCGTTTGCCCTGATGGATTCACTGCTCAGTTCTGTCGAACTGAAATCCTTTTTCCTGACCATGTCCGAATACAGCCGCTTTATCCTGCGATCGTTTCGCGGACCCGGCTAAGCCTGAGGGGGCCGCCGGGCTACTTGTTCAGGCCCAGCTCCAGCCGGGCGGCCGTCAACAGGTTGATGTCCGTGGTCCCGGCACCGATTTCCAGCAGCTTGGCATCACGGCACAGCTTTTCCACGTGGTATTCCTGCATATACCCGTACCCGCCCAGGATCTGGATCGCTTCGTTGGCAACCTCAAAACTGGCCTTGCTGCAATAGGCCTTGCTGGCACAGATAAAGGCAAAATCCCGGATGCCGTTGCGGGTCATCCAGGCGGTCCGATAGACGATATTCTCAATGTTCTTCAGGTGGATGTACATGTTGGCCAGCTTCAGCTGCACGGCCTGGAACTCGCCGATTGACTTGCCGAACTGCTTGCGCTCCAGCGAGTAATCCCTGGCAATTTCATAGCAGCGCTCGACGATTCCCCAGGCCATGGCCGGCAGGCCACTGCGTTCATCACCCAGGCTGTCCTTGGCACTGCCACGGGTTGATTTTTTAACGCCACCCAGCAGATGGTCATCGCTGACCCGGACATCATCGAAAAACAGCTCACCGGTCGGGCTGTCCTTCATGCCCATCTTGACCATGGCCTCGCCTATGTCAAACCCGTCCATACCGCGCTCCAGTACAAATGTGCCTACGGGCGAGCCGCCGTCACCGGCATCCAGGGATGGATCATCCAGCCGACAATAAACGACGTAGAAATCTGCATCGGGTCCATTGGTAATGAATGTCTTCTGGCCGTTGATCACCCACTGGTCACCATCGCGTTTGGCCGTCGTGCGCATCGACCCGAACGCATCGGAGCCGGCCCCCGGCTCGGTCAGGCACCAGCTGCCCACCTTGTCAAAGGTGGCCAGGGGCAACCCCCAGCGTTCAATCTGCTCGGCCGTGCCTTTTTTGTTAACGGCACCGCCTGCCAGGCCCAACGATACGCCAAAACTCATGGCAAATCCGGGACTGATTCGGCTCAGCTCCTTGAACAGAATGAACGGAAACATCATGTCTTCGCCGCCGGCGGCCATCGTGTTTTCACGCTTGGCATCATCGCCCTGGCTTTTCATCTTTTCGATCTGCTTGCGGACCCCGGCCTCGGCCATCTGGGCAATTCCAAACGTATCGACCAGCTTTTTCATGATCCCGTAGGGTTTCATATCGCCCTTTTCCAGCGCCGGAACGTGGGGCAGTAATTCTTTCTCGCAGAACTGCCGCAGCATGTCCTGCATCATCTTCTGCACGTCGTTCAGTTCGAAATAGGTCTCTGGCATCTGGTCCTGCAATTGCTGCATTGCGACTCCCCTTGCATTGGATATGGTCCAGCGCGGCGCTGGCAACTTTATTGATTGACATGTCAGTCAACTTTTTGGGCAACGTCTATCGTAGCAGATGGGCGGCGGGCGGACAAAGCTTCCGGAGCACCCCTGTTGAACCATTCCGGGACACATCGGCCGTAACGTTTGCCATTGGTGCAGTTACAAACGTCGTTTACCTGGCGCAAACCATCGTCGCTGGCCGACCGTTAGTTGCTACAATATTGTGGTTGCCGTGTAAAGCGCTGAGGACAAGAGGAAAATGATTCGAACACGTGTTTTATTCATGGCTGGCGCAGCGGCGCTGGCATCCGGCTGCCTGTCTTCGGGCGGGCCCTGTGAAGCCAGCCTGGCGTTTACGCCTGCCCAGGACGAATCCGGCGTGATTCAGTTACCGTCCAACGCGCTATCGGAAATTTCCGCTACCGTCGAATTTTCGAAATCCTGCGCCGCCCCTGACAAGATCGAGTACATCCTCAGCTGGGAATACGACGAGGACGCGGACGGTGACCTGTCCGACGCCGAGATCGCCCAGAAAACTGTCGGTGACGTGTTCACGATCTTCGCGTGCAGTACGCGTCCAGATGTCGGCAAGCACCTGTTGCGCGTTACTGCTGACCCCGCCACGGAAGAAACCGAGCTGGAACCGCTGGTTGCCGAGGTTACGGTCGATATTCTGCCCAGCGACACAGCCGCCGGACGACCGGCCTGCGTTGCCGACAAGATTTCCTTTGTCAAAACCGTTGGCGACGTCGGCGCCGAGGAACTGGAACAGTTCCAGACCGTGGTCGATTGCATTGACCCGTACCTGGATGAAGTCAATATCTGTGATTTTGAAGCCAGCTACGCGTCGGCCCTGGCGCAGTTCGCCATCTTCAACGGCAAAACACCCGAACGCTGGGCCGGGCGCAATGACATGACCGTTCAGCAGGTACAGGACATTTTCAACAATGAAATCCTGCCAATGATTGAGCGCTTTCTGGTCGTCAAGGAAAAAGGACCGGATGACTTCAACTTTGTCATTGACGGGTTATTCAAAGTCAAAACATTCGCCAAT
>JBFJWU010000031.1:0-16347 GCA_041623475.1 bacterium
GGGTCACTCGCGAGCGGGCCCATAAACAGATGCGAAAGCGCAATCATTTTGGTGCCATGATGGTTTCTCGTGGACGCGCCGATATCTACGTCGCCGGTTTTACAGACCGTTACTTCCAGACAATCCGGATTGCCGAACAGATCATTGGCCTGAAAGAGGGTGTCAGCCGTCCGGTCGGGGTCAGCGCCGTTGTTTTCAAAAACAAGTTGTTCCTGTTTGCGGACACAGCTGTCACCGCCGACCCGACTGCCGAGCAACTGGCGGATATTGCCAAGTTCGCTGTCGAGCCAGCGCCCTTGTTTGACATGACACCCAGGGTGGCGTTCCTGTCGTACTCCAATTTTGGTTCATCGGGTCAGGATGATGCCGCAAAAATGCGTCGCGCGGTCGAACTGCTTGATGCCGAGGGGGTTGATTTTCAGTATGACGGGGAAATGACGGTAGATGTCGCGCTCAGTGAAGAGCTCCGTCAGCAGAATTACCCGCTCAGCCGCCTCCAGAAGGATGCCAACGTCCTCGTCTTTCCAAACCTGGCTGCGTCCCAGACGGCATCCCAGTTGCTGGCCCACGTTGGTGGTGCCGAGGTACTCGGTCCTGTCCATCGTGGATTCTGCGAAACGGTCGTTATCCTGCGTTCGACCATGGGTGCGGCCGATATCTTGAACCTGGTTGCAATGGCGGCCGGACAAAAGGCCGTGTCCGGGGTCCTGAAACCCGTCGTCTGACGTTCAGGAACCCAGCAAATCGCTGAACCGGGTCCGCAGTTGCTGCTGCAGGATCTTGGCCACCTCATCCGGGTCTTTCAAGGCCATGACACCTTGCATCAGTTGACGGGCCTCTTCCAGTGGCGTCCGGCGAATCATCGCGTGAATCAGGGGAATCCCGCTGGGGGACATGGATAACGTGTCAATCTGCAGTCCCAGCAAGACCAACGTAAACAACGGGTCCCCGGCGATCTCACCGCAGACGCCGACCTCGATGCCGGCGTCGTGGCCGATCCGGCTGACATCGCGCAGCATTCGCAGGATCGACAGGTGCAGCGGCGCATACAGGTAGGACACGGATTCATCGGTTCGGTCGACGGCCAGCGTGTACTGGATCAGGTCGTTGGAGCCGATACTGAAAAAATCCGCGTTACAGGCCAGGATGTCCGCGATCATGACGCTCGACGGCGTTTCAATCATGACCCCGACCGGCAACGGCTCAACCTGTTCTTCAACCGTCAGTTCATCGATGATCGCCCGCGCCCGAACCAGCTCGCCGTGATCGCTGACCATCGGCAGCAGGATCCGTGCCGGTCCCAGGCGGGACGCACGCAGGATCGCCCGCAACTGGTCGCGAAACAGTCCGGGGGAGCGCAGCGAGTAGCGAATACCCCGCAATCCCAGTGCCGGATTCGAGCCGACGGGAACATTCAGGTTCAATGGCATCTTGTCGCCGCCCAGATCAATGGTGCGAAATGTCACCGTCCGGCCTTTCAGCTGCCGGATGACCGAAATGTATTCGTCGGTCAGTGATCCCAGGTCAGGGACTTCGTTGCTGGTCAGTAACCTGTATTCAGTACGGTAAAGCCCGATCGACTCGGCGCCGTTGCGAATTGCGGACGGGACTTCGTCCGGCAGCTCGATGTTGGCATTCAGGGCGACACGGAAACCGTCCGGCGTAATCGCCTGCTGGCTGCTTTCCTCCAGGAACCGTTGTCGCCGTTGGGCCTGGTCCTGCTGTTTTCGCCGCGCCTGGGCCAGGACTTCATCGGACGGTGCAACCGTCACCGAGCCGTCGCTGCCATCGATCAGCAGTTCGTCGCCGTTGTTCAGCAGCTCAGCCAGACCCGGGATCCCCATGACCATCGGTGTCGAATAGGTCCGGGCAATGATCGCCGCGTGGCTCATGGCGCTGCCGGATTCAGTGACAATACCGGCGACGGGCAGTTGGCACAGTGCGATGGCCAGGTCCGGTGCGAGGATGTCGGTGACGACAATCGAATTGTGGTTCGCGGCCGCCTGTTTACGAATGGGGTCCCCGGCCAGCTCCTGCTGGATCCGGTTGCACAGGTGATGGACATCTTCGGCCCGGGCCTTGATATATTCGTCTTCAATCTTGTCGAAGATGGCGTGAATCTCATCGTGTACGCGCTGCAGCGCCCACTCGGCGTTAATTCTTTCGGTTTCGATCAGGCGGCGGGTTTCGTCGTTGATCTTCGGGTCTTCCAGCAGCTCCAGATGCGTCTGCAGGATCAGCAGCGGATCCTGCGACTCAGCAGTTTTCAGGGTCTGGCGGAGTCCTTCAAACGATCGACGTACGCGGACGATTGCGGCTTCGAACCGCTTCACTTCCTTTTTGATCTCGCGATCGCCGCCGATCTGGTACCGCATGGCGGAGCCCAGTCCGCCGGACATCTGCAGGAAGACCCGTCCAATCGCGATGCCGCCGACGGCACCGTCACCAAACAGGACGTTCCCGGGCGCCGTTTGTTCGTCGGTGTTATTCATCGAATCCCCGGGCAACCAGGTCGGCGATTGCGGCCAGCGCCTCGCCCTCGTCCTCGCCATCTGTTCGGACCGTCAATTGGGCCCCTTTGGGTGCTGCCAGGGTCAGCAAGCCAAGAACTGACTTGGCATTGACTTCGGTGCCACCATAAACCAGGGTAACGGATGCTGTAAACGTCCCCGCCAGGTGTGACAGTTTTGATGCAGGTCGCGCATGCAGGCCCAGGTCGTTCACAATTTCGACAATCTGTTCTTTCATAAAACTGCCCTAATTCTATCAATCCGTGGATCAGTCGGAATCGGTTCGTAAAATGTCATACCAGCAGACCCGCCAGAATTGCAGCCGTAACCGGCAGGATAAAGACGATACTGCGAAATCGGGTTCGGACCGCGATCGGAACCGCAGCAATTGCCCCAAATGTGGCCGCCACGTCCAGCCAGGGACCGCTGGCACCTGGTTGCCCCAGCGCAAACGCTGCGCCCGCCGCAAATGCCATGCCATAAGTACCCAGGGTGTTAAACCGCCGCCGGATCGACGGCGGTGCCAGTCGACGGGTCCACTCGGCAATTCGTGCCGGGTTCCGGAAACCCAGTTCGAACAGCAGGATCCGGATGCTGATTTCGATCAGGATCCAGGCCGCGGCCAGTACCGCAACGCCACCTGCCCCACCCAACAGCCAGGCGACGACGGCAAGCCAGCTCAGGTTCCACATCATTGCCTGCCAGTAGACCATGTCGCCCAGGGCGCCAAATGTACCCATCCAGCGCACCAGGTGGCCCTTGGCCAGCTCCGGATCATTGCCGTCAACAACTTCCCTGAGGGCGGCACCGATCAGCAACGGAGCCAGCAGCGAATGGGTATTGAAATGGACAACCAGCTGGTCCAGGACCCTCGCTTCGCCGGCCTGATGTTTCCAACGGACGATCGGCCGCGCCGCAAGTAGCCAGCCGACGGTCTGCATTCGCCGATAACTCCAGCCCGCCTGCAGCAGCAGCAGCCGGAACCAGACGGACACCCGGACATTCAGCGGGACCATACGACCCCCATACCCGCCAGGAAAAAACCGATGCCGCCGATGACGGTCCTCCGGTTTCCGGTTCGCAGCAGAAACGCGACCATGGCCGCGGGGATCGTCCACGCCCACGGAAACGGGTCCAGCACATGCCGCAGGTTAGCCCGGTGCAAGACCTCGTCCAGGCCCAATGCGGCCACCGGTGCGGTCAACAGGCCCACGGCCAGCAGTGCGACCCGGACGGCCAGCGTGACATACACAAAGGCCCGCAGCTCGACCAGCGACCCCTGGCCAATGGCGAGGATCGTGTTTTCGCCGGCAATGTTCCAGGCCCGTCGCAGGCCACCGTCCAGCGGGACATACAATAATGTATAGCCAGCGGCGACCAGCATGGCAACGGCCAGTTGATCGCCGTGGACTACGCGCGGAGCCGTGTCCAGGCCGGTCAATACGATCAACGCCGTCAGTGCCGCTGCGGTACCAACGCTGACCGCGGGAATGCGGATACCGCCGGCGGGGATCCGGTCGATCCAGATCCATTCCAGTGCCGAGCCGACCAGAAAGCCTTCCAGGGGTATGCCAGCCATCGAGCCCAGCAGCGGACCCAGGACCAGCGGCCGGTAAACCAGCACAGGCCCGACGTCATGACGGAGCAGCAACAATACCGCTGCGACAATCACAAATGTAATCAGGAAGGTCATCGGCTAGGGCCGGGTCCCTGGGCTGGAACGTCTGTTAGGGATGCGCTGCATTGTGGTCTGACCCCGGGGGCCCGGACGCTCAGGATTGGCCGGGCAGGTCGTCCGGCGTCAAGCTCAAGCGCTTCAGGTCAGGCGCAGGCTGGTATTCCAGGGCGATGCCCATACCGGCAATACGTTTCAGGGCATCCAGTTCGCGATTTGAACAGCAGAATGTTTTGCGCAACTGGATCTTTCCGGGCTCAAAATGAAGGTTACCCAGGTTCAGGCACGCTGGCCGGAATCCTGCATCCAGTGCCTCACAAGCCTCGACCGGTGTGCGGAACAGGACGATTGCCATCCGTTCGTCGGCGACGGCATCTGCGACCTGGTCCGGCGCGACAAACTGGACCTCGACACCATCAGGAACAGCCAGGCAGGCGATCTGTTGCTGGTCTTCACTGTCTGCCAGCTCGCGGTCGGCAACAACAACAAGGTCGACCGACAGCCGTGGCAGCCAGCCGTGGATGACCTGGCCGTGAATCAGGCGGTCATCGATCCGGGCCAGGCGGACCGTCATCCGGATTTTTTTCCCGGCAGCAGGTCATTGGGGGTCAGGATCTGTTTGCAACCATATTCGGCCACTTCTGTGGCCAGGTCATGCAGTTCCATGTCAGAACGGCGGCTGAGCGCCCGTAACAGCATCGGCAGGTTGGCCCCGGTGACAACTTCCAGGTTCAGGTTCGCTGACACCGCCAAGGCAACATTGGCAGGCGTGCCTCCAAACAGGTCCGTCAGGGCCAGGACGCCACTGCCACTATCAAGCTGGCCGGTGACTTTACGAAGCTGGTCGCCAGGCTGGGGACCTTGCGGATCGATCCGCAGCGCGGTCAGGCGTTCCTGCTCACCAAGAATCTCGGTGGCCGCGCCGACCAGTCCCTGAGCCAGGTCGCCGTGGGCGACAACAAGCAAGCCAATCTGGTTTTGGGAATCCGTCAACAGCAACCCCGTTGCAGGCGCGACATTCTGGCCATGTTACCAGAGCCCGTTGGCCAACGAAAGGTTTTTTACTATGCCGGCAGGCGCATGTTTTGCCGTTGGACAGGAAAAAATGCCATCCGGTAAAATATAAAGCTGTCCTTGCGGCTGAATCGATGTTGATCGGCCCCGGACCGGTGCCGGGACCCCATCCTACCGCAGGCCTGAACGGCCCGGACACACCAGCACGGACCCACGCAGGACCTTGACAACAGGTTGAAATTCCTGCCGCTTGCGGGCAGCAGGGACCGATGCGCAACGAATTTTCAGGAGGCGTGCCATCAGAGCAGTGCCCTACATCTTTGATCCCGATGCACCTCGCGATGAGCAGCGATACGGTCGCCGTGCGTCCATGTATGATCACCGATTCGAGGTCGATGCCTGTGGCATTGGCATGATTGCCAATATGCATGGCAATCGATCTCACGAGATGGTCGAGCAGGCCGTCGAGATACTGGTCAACCTGACGCATCGTGGTGCCGCAGGATCGGATGGCAAGACCGGGGACGGGGCCGGCATCCTGATGCAACTCCCGGACGAGTTCCTGCGCGGTGTCGCCGGCGATGTTGGCATCGAGCTGCCGCCAGAGGGTGCCTATGCTGCCGCGTCCGTCTTTGTCCGCGACGATGACGGTGTTGCTGCCGAGGTCGAAAAAATCATTGCTGCCGCGGCCGAGTCCCGCGGCCATGTCGCACTGGGTTGGCGGGACGTTCCGGTCGGCTCGGACCATATCGGTGACATCGCCCGCCAGAAAGAACCTCGTATCCGCCAGTTTTTCATGGCCGCCGGTCCGCATATGTCCGACCGTGATGTCTTTGAGCGGGATGTCTACCTGACCCGGAAATTGATGGAACGCCGCCTGGGTGAAGCCGGATTGAATGTGCCGGATGATGCCTATTTCTGCAGTTTCAGTGCCAACACGATGATCTACAAGGGCCTGCTGCTGGCGGGCCAGGTTCGCCCGTACTTCCCGGATCTTGCCGATTCGCGGATGCAGACGGCCATTGCCCTGGTGCACCAGCGGTTCAGCACCAATACGTTTCCCGAATGGGACCTGGCGCACCCGTTCCGGTACATGTGCCACAACGGCGAAATCAATACCCTGCAGGGCAACGTCAACTGGATGCGGGCTCGCGAAGCGCAACTGGCCAGCGGCCTGTTCGGTAATGATATCGACCTGCTTCGCCCGATTGTTCGCGACGGGGCCAGTGATTCCGCGTGTTTCGATAACGTCCTGGAGCTGTTGTATATGGGCGGGCGCGGTCTGCCCCACGCCATGATGATGATGATTCCCGAGGCCTGGGAGCAGGACCACCGGATGAGCCAGGACCGGCGCGGATTCTACGAGTACCACGCGACCCTGATGGAACCATGGGACGGCCCAGCGTCGATGGTCTTTACCGATGGCAAGATCTGCGGCGCGACCCTGGATCGCAACGGCCTGCGACCGTCAAGGTTCGTCGTTACCGAAGACGGGATCGTTGTCCTCGGCAGCGAGGTCGGGGTTCTCGACATTCCCCAGAGCCAGATCGTCCGCAAAGGCCGCCTCCAGCCCGGTCGCATTTTCCTGATTGACCCGCAACAGGGCGGCATCATCGAGGACGAGGAACTCAAGAGCAGTGTCTGCAGCGCCAAGCCTTATGCTGCCTGGGTTGAAGACCAGAAAATTACGCTCGACGAACTGCCGGAATCGGATGATGTCGAAGCACTGGATCCGGGAACGTTGTTCCTTCGGCAGAACATTTTTGGATATACCGTCGAGGACAAGAAGGTCCTGCTTGGACCGATGGCAGAAACCGGCAAGGAACCCATTGGCTCGATGGGCATTGATACGCCGCTCGCTGTCCTGTCCCGACGCCCCAAACTGATGTACAACTATTTCAAGCAGCACTTTGCGCAGGTGTCCAATCCGCCGATTGACCCGATCCGCGAGGAACTGGTCATGAGCCTGGTCAGTATGATCGGGGCCGAAGCCAACCTGCTGGACGAAACGCCAGAACAGGCGCACCAGCTGGAACTGCCGCAACCGATCCTGACCAACGCCGAACTGGCACGGATACGCCACGCACGGGTGGGCAGTTTCCACAGTCGAACCGTTTCAACCGTCTGGGAAGTCGGCGCCGGTGCCGATGGCTTTCGTGCGGCCCTGGACCGAATCTGCGAAGAATCCGAAGAAGCGGTTGCCAACGGGGAAACTGTGGTTATCCTCAGCGATCGCAATGTCGATGAATTCCACGCACCGCTGCCGGCCCTGCTGGCCACGGGTGCGGTTCACCACCACCTGATTCGTAAAGGCCTGCGAAAGAAATGCGGCCTGATCGTCGAATCCGGCGAGCCGCGCGAGGTGCACCACTTTGCCCTGCTGATCGGCTATGGTGCGCACGCGATCAATCCCTATCTGGCGATGGGTACGCTGGCCGATATGGTTGAGGACGCAGAAATTACAGCGATCACCGAGTATGACGCGGCGGTCAAGAATTTTGTCAAGGCAATCGGCAAGGGCCTGCTCAAGACATTCAGCAAGATGGGTATCTCAACCCTGCAAAGTTACCACGGCGCCCAGATTTTTGAGGCCGTCGGACTGGACCAGGACCTGATCGATCGGTACCTGACCGGTACCCCCAGCAGGATTGGCGGCGCGGGGCTGGACGTACTGGCGGCGGAATCCGCCGAACGACATGCCACGGCGTTTCCCAAACGGTTTGCCGTGGACCCGCACCTGCAATGGGGTGGCGACTACCAGTGGCGCGCCGAAGGCGAAGACCACCATTGGAGCCCAATGGCCATCGCCAATCTGCAGAAAGCGGCCCGCTATGGCGACGAAGATGCCTATTTCGAATTTGCCCGCGAGGTCAACCACGCCACCGCCGAAGCGATGACAATCCGGGGGCTATTGAACTTCACGTCGGACCGTCCGTCGGTCCCGCTTGACGAGGTCGAGTCGATCGATGACATTACCCGTCGGTTCAAGACCGGAGCGATGTCACTGGGTTCGATCTCGGCCGAAGCCCATGAGACCCTGGCCATCGCAATGAACCGGATTGGCGGCAAGTCAAACACCGGCGAGGGCGGCGAGGACGAGCGTCGATTCGAACCGGACGAAAACGGCGATTTGCGTCGCAGCGCGATCAAACAGGTTGCCAGCGGTCGTTTTGGCGTCAATGCCAATTACCTGGCCAATGCCGACGAAATCCAGATCAAGATGGCTCAGGGCGCAAAACCGGGCGAAGGCGGCCAGTTGCCTGGCCACAAGGTCAGTGTCGAAATTGCAACCGTTCGCAACTCGACCCCGGGGGTTGGCCTGATCTCACCGCCACCGCACCATGACATTTATTCCATTGAAGACCTGGCCCAGTTGATTTTTGACCTCAAGAATGCCAATCCCAAGGCCCGCATCAATGTCAAGCTGGTGTCAAAAGTCGGTGTCGGGACGATTGCAGCCGGTGTTGCCAAGGGCTATGCCGATGTGGTCCTGATCAGTGGCAACTCTGGTGGCACGGGTGCCTCGCCGGTATCCAGTATCCGCCACGCGGGCGTACCCTGGGAAATCGGCCTGGCCGAAACCCATCAGGTCCTGGTTGACAACGGCCTGCGCAGCCGCATTGTCGTCGAGACCGACGGCGGGCTGAAGACCGGCCGCGATGTTGTCATCGGGGCCCTTCTGGGTGCCGAAGAGTTCGGGTTTTCGACCAGCGCCCTGATCACCATGGGATGCATCCTGTTGCGAAAATGCCACCTGAACACCTGTTCGGTGGGAATCGCCACCCAGCGCCCCGAATTGCGCGAACGGTTCGCCGGGGACGCCGAGGCGGTCGTGAACTACTTCCGGTTCCTGGCCCAGGAAGTCCGTCAGCTGATGGCCGAACTGGGTTTTCGGACAATGGACGACATGATCGGCCACGTCGAGTGCCTGCAAATGGGTGACGATGCCCGCGAACACTGGAAGGCTGCCGGCATTGATCTGGCACCATTGCTGGTTCCGGCCCCGGCGCAAAGCCAGGCCGAGATGTATTGCAACCAGGCGCAACGGCACCCGATCAATGACATCCTGGACCGCACGCTGATTAATGCCGCCAAGCCGGCCCTGGAAAACCAGGAAAAGGTAACCGGGGAATTCCCGATTGCCAACCGAAACCGGACCTGCGGGACGATGCTCAGCTACGAAATCGCCAGCCGTTATGGCAGTGCCGGCCTGCCGGACGAGACGATCCACTTTACGTTCCGGGGCACAGCTGGCCAAAGCTTTGCTGCCTTTGCGTCCCGTGGTATTCGCTTTGACCTGATTGGCGATGCCAATGACTACTTTGGCAAGGGGCTGAGCGGTGGCACCATCGCCGTTTATCCGCCCGACGACGTGTCCTATGTCGCCGAAGAACAGATGATTATCGGCAATGTGTCCTTTTACGGGGCAACCGGCGGTACTGCATATGTACGCGGCATGGCTGGTGAACGATTCTGTGTCCGCAACAGCGGCGTCCGTGCCGTTGTCGAAGGGGTTGGTGATCACGGCTGCGAGTACATGACTGGCGGACGTGCCGTCATTCTGGGCGACGTCGGCCGCAACTTTGCTGCAGGAATGAGCGGTGGGATCGCCTATGTCCTGATGGACCGCGACGAATTTGATGAATTGTGCAACAAGGAAATGGTCGAAATCGAATCCCTGGACGATGCCCGGGAAATTGCCGCCCTGCGCGGCATGATCCAGGACCACCAGGACCGGACCGGCAGCCAGGTTGCCCAGCGTGTGCTGGGCGACTGGGATGCGTCGGTCAGCCGGTTCATCAAGGTGATGCCGATCGACTATAAACGGGTGATTGCCGAAGGCATCGCCAAGCTGGAATTTTAATTATGGGCAAGCCGACCGGATTCCTGGAATACGACCGCACCGAAATCACGTACCGCCCTGTTGAAGAACGCAAACAGGACTGGAAAGAAGTCGACCTGATCGGTAGCAACGACGAACTGGCCATCCAGGGTGCCCGTTGCATGGATTGCGGGATCCCGTTTTGCCAAAGCCCGGCCGGTTGCCCGCTGGGCAACATCATTCCCGACTTTAACGATCTGGTTTACAAAGGCGACTGGGAAGAAGCGATGCACCGGCTGCACGCAACGAACAACTTTCCCGAAGTCACTGGCCGGGTCTGTCCCGCGCCTTGCGAGCAGGCATGTACCCTGAACATCAACATCGATCCGGTGTCGATCAAACAGATCGAGCGGGCGATTGCCGACAATGCCATTCGCGAAGAGTGGTTGACGCCAGAGCCACCCCGACAACAGACCGGCAAACGGATTGCGGTTGTTGGCAGCGGCCCTGCGGGACTGGCCGCCGCACAGCAGTTGGGCCGCGCGGGACATGCCGTCGTTGTTTTTGAACGCCAGGATCGGATTGGCGGATTACTGCGATACGGGATCCCTGACTTTAAGATGGAAAAAGACCTGATCGATCGCCGCATGGTCCAGATGCAGGGCGAAGGTGTCGAGTTCCGGGTCAACCAGCATATCGGTGTCAATGTCCCGGCAACTGAGCTGGTCGACGGCTACGATGCGGTCGTCCTGGCCTGTGGTGCGGAAAAGCCGCGGGACCTGCCAATTCCCGGGCGCGAGCTGGACGGTATCCATTTCGCGATGGATTTCCTGCCGCAGCAGAACAAGCGCGTCGCCGGGGACGATATGCCCGGTCCTGATGACGACGGTGCGATACACGCCAAAGGCAAAAAAGTGGTTGTAATCGGTGGCGGTGATACCGGTTCGGACTGCATTGGTACCAGCCATCGCCAGGGTGCCGTCAGCGTGACCAACCTTGAGTTGCTGCCGATGCCGCCCGAAGATCGCGATGACAGCAGCCCCTGGCCTTGGTGGCCTTACAAGCTGTTCCTCAGCTCCTCACACAACGAAGGTGGCGAACGCGAATACAGTGTCCTGACCAAACGGTTCCTGGATGACGGCAACGGCAACGTCCGCGCACTCGAAGCCATCCATGTCGTCTGGTCCGATCCCGATGAACACGGTCGGCGGCAAATGCAGGAGGTCGAAGGCAGCGAGTTTGAAATCGAATGCGACCTGGTCCTGCTGGCGATGGGATTTGTCCACCCGGTGCACGAAGGCCTGGTTGAGCAGCTCAAACTGGCGCTGACGGATCGCGGCAATGTCGCCACGGATTTGGACTACCGAACCAGTATGGACAAGGTATTCTGCACCGGCGACATGACCCGCGGGCAAAGCCTGGTTGTCCGTGCCATCGCCGATGGCCGCCGCACCGCCTATGCGGTTGACGGATTCCTGATGGGCCGGTCCGAACTGCCCCGGGGCCCCAAACGGGACCTGCCCGATATGCTGGCGGCGCTGGAGCCGTAGTCGTTCCGGCTGAGCGAACGTCGATCGCCAGGCCGGTAATCCAGATCTTGATCGGATTGTCCGGATTTTTGCTCATTGTTGTGCACGTGGTTCAGGCGGTCAACGGCCAGGTGCCCAGGCAAGCCGACACCTGGCCCCAGGTCATCCATGCCGGTCGTTTTCTGTATTGCGGAACTATTTTCCTGGCGTTTGCCTGGGCGGACACCGACCCGCCAGTGTTCCGACTGCTTGAGTCGATGCTAGGGAAGGCCCCGACCGCATCAATGCCCGATTGAATCAGGACCTGTCCGCCCCTTGCGCCCTTCCGGGCCCTTGCTATTCTGTAAACGATTAGCTCAAGGGCACCTGACACAGGACAACACGTGCGGAACACCGGATGGGCCCAATGCTGACCTGGGCGCGCAACAAGCTGGCCGAATACGGTGTGTTTGCGTCGCCAATCGACGAACCGTTTCTGCGCAAGTCCATGCGTGGCTTTCTGGTCCTGTGCGCAATCACGTTTTTGTCCGGGCCGGCCATTGACCTGCTTGCGGCGCCATTTGTCGACGGTCGGCCGGCATTCTTTACCACCAGTTTTGTCAACCTGTTCTTTGCAGCCCTGGCACTGGGAATGTACTTCAACGAAGCCCGGCTGTCGCTGGCGTTTATGGCGTCGGTGGTCTCGGTCACCGCGGTTCTCGTCGGAATCCCCTACATCCATTTTGCCGGCGGTGCGACGACACCTGCCGTCCTGTTCCTTGCCGTGCCAATCGTCCTGGGTACGTTCTTTCTCAGTTTTGTGCAGGGGATTGCCGTCTTCGCGACAGTGTTCCTGGCGTGGCTCGGTTTGTATATTTTCGAGCTAACGATCCAGGCGCCGCCGGTTCCTGCCAACGGTGTTTCGGTCCTGAATATCATGTTTGGTTTTTCTGGCTTCCTGACTGTCTGGACGGTTGCAGCCGGTTTTTTTGGTGCCCATCGCCACAGCGAACAGAAGCGCAGCGAGGTTCTGGTGGAACTGGCCCATCGCAGCGACCGCCTGGAACGGGCGATGGGCGTCCGCGAAGCGTTCCTGCAGGCGGTCGGACACGAATTGCGAACGCCGCTGGCCGCGATTGTCGGGCTGACCGAAGTCGCCCACCAGGGCAATCGCGGGCTTGGCCCGGACGAATCCAGGCGGCTGCACGGCAATGCCGTCCATTTGTTGAACACGATCGAAAACCTGTTGGATATCGCCCGGGCCCGGTCAGGCGATTTTCAGATCAATTCGGATGTTCATGACGTTGCGGCCCTGGTCCGGGACACCGCAGACCTGTACCGGCCCGTCGGTGACAGTGCGGAATTAATCTATGATGTCCAGGTCAGCGGCATTGAGGATGGTGATCGTTTTCTTGTTGATGCCGAGAAACTGCGCCGAATACTCGGCAACCTGATCTCTAATGCCTTGCACGCCACAGCAGCAGGCCGGATCACGATTCGTACCGAATCGCGCAACGGCGACGACCGTTTGTTCCTTGTCGTCGAGGACACGGGTTCCGGGTTTGATCCGGGCAAACAGATGATGGCGGCAGACTCGGGCCTGAACAAGGATGGCATTCATTCCGGGCCCGGCACCGGGATGGGACTCGGGCTGCGCCTGGTCGAACAAATGGTCGAAGCCATGGACGGGATGCTGACCATTGAATCCGCCGGCGGCGACGGGACGCGGGTCACGGTCGACTTGCCGGTCGAACGATGCCAGCGTCAGGGCGATGACCGCCAGTACAGCGACAACAATCCCGCGGTCGATGCCGCGGTCAGCTTGTTGATCGTCGACGATAATCCTGACATCCTCGAAATGCTGCGTCTTTACTGCGACTCATTTGGCTGGCTGGCGCGCACCTGTACGACGCCAGAACAGGCACTGGCGACGCTGGCGGATCCCGCAAACGCAATTAACGTCGTTGTCATGGACATCCTGATGCCAGGAACCGATGGCATTGAAGGATTGAAACTGGTGCGCCAGGCACGTGGCCCGAATCTGCCGGTGGTGGCGCTGACGGCGCATGTCCGCGAAGATGCGTTGCGAAAGCTCCGGGACGAAGGTTTTGCGGCGATTCTCAGCAAACCGCTGGGCATGCTGGAATTCCAGCACGGAATCGAGGGCGTGCTGCCCGATTGATTCTACGCGTACGGTGTCGGTCGGCTGCGGATTCGCTCGGTTTCCGCTTCGTCGATTAGGGCGAGGTCCATCTGCATCTGGCGAGCGGTGACGATCATTCGACAGGCATTTTCCAGCTGCAGGCTCAGGCCTGCGGCCAGGACCAGGTCATTGGTGGCGATTGCCATCCCATGGTTCTGCAGGAACACCGCGTGGCCGTCCCCAAGTGCATCGGCCGCATCTGTCGCCAGTGTCGGCGAGCCCGGGGACCGGTACGGCACCACCGGAATGTCCCCCAGCCAGGCGGCTTCGGTATTGACCGGTTCCACGCGCAGGCCCAGGCCCGCCAGCAGATTGGACCAGTTGCCGTGGCTGTGGACAATCGCGGTTACGTCCGCCCGGCGGCGATATATCTCGCAATGCAACAACCGCTCTGACGACGGCCTCGCGGCCGGGTCGTCCGGTTGCCCATCCAGGTTGACGGCAACCAGGTCGTCCCGTGACAGTTTGCGTTTGTGTGGCCCAGATGGCGACACCCAGATCCGGTTGCCATCGTCCACGTCCCGCACGCTCAGGTTCCCCCATAGAATCGAAAACAGGCCCCGATGCCACAAGTCGCGGCTGACGGTTTGCACCAGATCACGCTTGCCCATTGTGTCGGTGTCCTAGGCGTCCACGGTACAGGCGACGATCATGCTGATCTCGCACAGCGGCCGGCCGGATTGTTCCTGCCAGGTATTAAACGCGTCCTGGGCCGCTCGCTGGTCCCGCTGGCTGGTTGGTGTCCGGTCGACGATCTTCTGGTCCATCAGCGACCGTGTCACGTCCCGCGACAGTATGAATGTGTCTTTGCCCGCGAACCTCAGGAAATATTGCCCCGTGTTGCCCCCCAGCCGACTGCCCCGTTTTTTGAGGGTCTGCCACAGTCCGACAATGTCGCTGCTGTCCCAACCTGCCAGCCACGCGCCGAAACCGCCGTGTTCGTCGGCGATTTCGCTGACAAAACAGGCGTTTTCAGGAATGGTCCGGATTTTCTGCCAGTTGCGGACAATGCCGGCGTTCTGCATCTGGGCCTCGTATTCCTCATCCGGCAGGACGCTCAGGATCCCCGGGTCAAACCCGTGGAACGCTGCTTCAAAGTTATCCCACTTCGATTCAATCACGCGCCAGACAAATCCGGACTGGAAAACCCGCTTGGTCATCATCGCCAGGTACCGGTCGTCGGGGATCTGCCGCAGCTTTGCCGCAGTCGCTGGCTTCGAAAGCCTTGCCAGCAGCGCGTCCTCGCCGTGGCGGGCCACGGCCATCGTGTACAGTTCGTCAAAATGTTTCATGCCCCCATTTTACCGCCAACATGGATCAAGAATCGTCCCCCCGTCGGACAGGACACTCGCCGCCAGCGACCTGACCCAATACAATGTGGATATCGTCATTAATCAAGGAGCACTGATCATGACCGCAACCATCCCTGAATCATTTCACGACCTGCTGACCGGACCGGTTTACGTCAACCTGGCGACCGAAATGGCCGATGGCCGTGTACAGGTCAACCCCGTCTGGTGCGGCTTTGCTGATGGCGACATTCTGGTGAACTCGGCCAAGGGCCGGGTCAAGGACCGTAATATGCGTGAACGTCCGCGGGCGACGGTGCTGGCTATGGACCCAAATAACCCGTTTCGCTGGCTCGAGGCTCGCTGTGATGTCGTCGAGGTGACCGAAGACGGTGCCGATGACCACATTGACGATCTGGCCGAGTTGTACCTCGGCCAGCGGCCCTATCCGTTTCGTGCTGAAGGCGAAGTGCGGGTGATCTACCGCCTGCGCCCGGTCCGCGTCAACGTCTGGGATCCGGCTTGAGCGACCGCTTTGCGATCATTACCGGGGGCACCCGGGGAATCGGACTGGCCACCTCGCAACTGCTGCTGGACCAGGGCTGGACAGTACTGGCCTGTTACCTGCGCAACCGCAAGGCTGCCGATGCCGCCGCCGAACAACTGGCCGACAGCGGCCGTTACCATACGATCAAGGCCAACGTCGCCGAGGACGAGGCGCTGCAGGCGCTGGTTGACCGGGCCGGCGAACTGTCCGACCAGGTTCACGGCCTGGTCCTTAATGCCGCCAGCGGTGTGCTCAAACCGCTGGCCGAAAACACGCGCAAACACTGGGACTGGACCGTGGGCATCAACGCCTGGGGGGCGCTGCGCCTGGCCCAGCTGGCCCGGCCACGGCTGGCAGACGGCAGCAGCGTTGTTGCCATTTCCAGTCCGGGTGCGACCGGAGCGATCCCCGACTATGGCTCGGTTGGCGTGTCCAAGGCCGCGATCGAGGCCATCGTCCGACAGCTGGCGCTGGAATGGGGCCCGGACGGGATCCGGGTCAACGCTGTACGGGCGGGCCTGGTGCCCACCGACGCGCTGGATCATTTCCCGGACCGCGAAACCATGGAGCGCGAAACCGTGGCCCGGACACCGCTGGGCCGGTTGACCACCCCGGCCGATGTGGCCGGCGCCATCGGGTTTTTGTTGTCCGACTCAGCAGCGGCGGTTACGGGTACGACGTTGGTGGTCGACGGAGGTGCGGACATTGTCGTTTAGAAATGTGCTGCTGATCCCGGCCCTTGTCCTGGTCGTCAGCGGCACCGACGCGCTGG
The DNA here is from genome assembly GCA_041623475.1 of bacterium. Taxonomy (GTDB): domain Bacteria; phylum J088; class J088; order J088; family J088; genus JBFJWU01. Next base: position 16,341 of record JBFJWU010000031.1, read on the forward strand.
CCGCCGA
>JBFJWU010000032.1:0-16337 GCA_041623475.1 bacterium
ACCGACTGCAGGATTCCTTCGATGGATCGTTCCGCCAGCCAAGGATCTGCAGGGACATTTCCTGGCTCAACGAGCAGGCGGATATCGGCACCCTCGTCGTCTTCCAGTTGTTTCAGGATCGGCGCGATCAATTCGCTTTTGGCGTTGCCGACGACAACAATTGGCGCATTGGCTGAGCGGGTCCGGGGAATCTGCGAGAAGATACGCTGCAGAAACTCATATCCCATGTATGTCAGGTAGACACCATTGGCAAACATCCGGCCTTCGTTTACCTGGGCCCGCAGTCCGGTTGCAATGATCACTGAGCGGCATACCGCCAGCGGGCCATTGTCGGATTCAACCTGCCACAGGCCGTCGTCGGCCGGAATCACCCGGGTCACACGTTCCTTGATGATTGGTATTTCAAATCGCTCGATGTCGGTTAACAGGTTTGATACCAGTTCGTCGTTCTTCAGGTAAAAACCAGGTCCGGTCAGATAACATCCGCGCCAGGCACCCAACCCCCCTGGAAGTCCAGGTTCAAAAACGACGGTCTCCAACGGTATCGCACTGTGGCCTTTGACCCACCGGCAACGAATGGCCGCTGACAGGCCGGCGGGGCCACCGCCAATGACGGCGACATCGACGCGCCTGGTCCCTCCTTTTGTCACGAAGGCTCCTGTACCAGGGGTTCTCCCTTTTCCATCCACGGCAGGATCCCGCCGCTTTCCAGCAGTGACAGGTCATAAAGATCCAGTGGGGATCCACTGGCAAGTTCCTTACCGTCCGGCGTAGAAATTGCTGCACCCGGCAGGGTAATGATTAATTCGTCATAACCATTGAGCGGCCGCGGGTCCGGTAACTCGACGACGCACAGCCCGGCATTGATCGCATTTCTCCAGAAGATGCGGCTGATTGATGTCGCGATTACGGCGCGAACACGGTTGAGCGTCAGCGACTGGATTGTCGTTTCGCGGCTGGAGCCGTAGCCAAAATTTCGCCCGGCAATGATGATTCGGTCGACTGATCCGCCGGGTCCGTCCATACCCTGAAGCCCATCCCTGACGGTCAACTGATCAAGGCTGAAAAACCGACTCGGATGCAGTACATCCGTATTGATGTCGTCTCCAAGCCAGGTAACTGCGCCTCGTATTTTCATCACTGGTCCTGGATCGCCGCTGGCCGGCTTATCCGGCCGGTAATCGCTGCTTCAGCGACGACCGCCGGGTTGGCCAGCCAGATACTGGCATCTTTGCTGCCCATTCGACCCTGGAAATTTCGGTTCATCGTAGCGATACAGATATCGCCCGAGCCCAGGATACCCTTGTCAATACCGCCACATGGCCCGCAGCTTGGGTGCCCGATCACAAATCCAGCTGCAAGCAAGTCCCGGATATGGCCTGCATCAAGCGCTTTCAGGTACTCGGATCTGGATGATGGAATGGCGATTGCCTTGACTCCGGGGTGAACTGTTCGTCCGCGAACAATCCGGGCAGCGACGGCAAAGTCTTCCAGGCGACCGGAATTACATGATCCCAGGTATGCCTGGGTAATCGATGTGCCCACGAATTCGTCAACGTCGTTAATACCGAAGGGCGACCCGGGGCAGGCCAATTTGGGTACCAGGTTCCCGAGGTCGATCCGCGTGAACTGTTCATAGGCGGTACTGTTCGGTTCATAGGATTCTGGAACAAAGAGTCCATTCGCCGCACCGCCGTCGACCACCATGTTGCAGATGGTCGCCCGCTGGTCCAGCGTCAGCCCGTTATCCGTATGGTCAAAGAACTCGATTGACCGACGGTGGAACCCGTTGGCACCCAGTATCCGGAAACATTCGAGGATGATATCCTTGCCAAAGACATCGCTGGCGCTGAATGATCCGTGAATTACAATCGCGACAGCTGGTCCCGCGGCGATCCACATATATCCACGAACCAGGCCATACAGAAGGTCATGGGACCCGAATCCGGCTGCCCACGCGCCTTTGGCGCCGGCGGTAACGGTGTGGGAATCGGCACCAACGACCAGTGATCCAGTTGTCAGTCGCTCGTCTTCAAGAAGCAATTGATGGCAAATCCCGTCAAAGCGGCGATAAACCCCGGTCCATCCATACCGGTCTATGATTTGTTCGACCCTGGATAAGATCTCGGCCCGCTCGATTGTGGCGGGTGGCGCAAAGTGGTCCGCTGCGGCCAGTATCCGGCGTGGCGAGACTGTTGGGCCTCCCAGTGCGTCCAGTCCAGCCTCGATTAGAGAGATGGCGTATTCGGGCATCAGGAACAAATCCGGTTGGACGGCGATGTGGTCGCCAATCGGAGCCTTGCCGGATACCCGGTGTTGCTCAAGAATTTCAGCGCTTCGGGTCAGCGTCATGTATCTGCCGGTGCACCATTGGTCAAACGAGACAGTAGCTCAGCAAATTCCTGTTCGTCAATCTCCAATCCGGACAAATACCCGTAGTAGGTATCAAGCAACTGGCGACTCTTTGCCGGATCGGATCGTGGTTGAACGCGAATTGCAGTAAACAAAGCATCGACGTCTACCGCTGCCGGGTCAATGCCCATCTTCGCCAACAGGGCGCGGATGTGAGCGCGGCCGGATGTCCGACCGAGTACAAAATTGCGTTTGCGGCCCAAATCCTCAGGTTCGACCGGCTCATAGATTCTGGGTGATTTCAGGACACCGTCGACGTGAATGCCGGATTCGTGACGAAATGCGGTCCACCCGGTTAACGGTGCCTGGACCGGAAGGGGAATACCGCTGTCAATCTCAATTTGACGTGCCAGGTCGACCAGCATCGGCAAATCGATACCAGGGGATTGTTCCAAAAGGTATTCCAAAGCAGCCACGACCTGCACAAGGTCGGCATTCCCCGCACGTTCTCCCAGGCCATTCATCGTGACGGACAGCCACGTTGCACCAGCGTGGGCGGCCGTAACCGTGTTCGCTGTGGCCATTCCGAAATCATTGTGACAGTGCACCCCTACAGGTGTCGTTCCGCTTGCAGTCCGGGCTGTTTCGATCCAGCCGTCGACTTTGTTCGGGGTCAATACACCAACGGTGTCGCAGAGAAAGACCGTTGCGGCGCCGCCGGCGCTGGCGCGCTCGCAGAAGTCTTTCAACAGATCGCGTGATCCCCTGGACGCGTCTTCCGCGACCATATGCACCTTGCAGCCCAGGGTTGCGGCAACTCGCAAAAAAGCATCGATTCGCGACAGGACCTCTTCTTTCCGCAGGCCCAGTTTCTGCGAAATATGCAGTTCACTGCAGGGAAACATCGCGAAGACGTGCTTGAATCCATAGTCTGCGGCCATGCGCAGCTCGTTCTCGTTGCTGCGAATGGACACGCCGGCCGTGGCGCTTGTCAGCGATGTGTTCATTTCGGCGTGGGCCAGCCATTCGTTACGGTTTCCCGGCAGCCCGATGTCAAGCATGTGAACTCCCGCCGCTTCCAGCTTCAGGGCAATCCGACGGCGTGCTTCGCTGCCAAAGACGACGCCCGGAACTTGCTCACTTTCCCGCAGGGTGTTATCAAGCAGAAAAATGCCGTTAACGGCCACAGTGATGTCCAATTCGAGTCCACCGAGTGGTGTGGACCGGATCAATCATTTGTAACGGGGGCGCTGCGCAGGAAACGCCCGGCTTAGCGCCTTTGCTGCATCGGCGTATCGGAAAGTTTCATCGATGATGGGTTGTTCCGGATCGAGACCACTGGACTCGGCAATTGCTGAACGGCGAGTGCGGCACCACTCCCTGCCTTTGGCCGGGTTACTGGGTTTGGTTGGGTCCTGGCCAAGAAAGCAGAACTCCATGCATTTCATCGATTGTATGTGGGCTTCAAAATCCCGGATTGTCCCGTTGTCTCGCTCGTCGCCGAAATAGTCGTGGATCTTGTAGCCCAACGTCGAATAAGTGTCTGCGTTGCCGCCCCCATGGGCGTCGAAGTAGTCTTGTATTGAGGTTCGATCAGTCTCCATGTTGTGCGCGTCCGGGTTTTCAAATTGCGGGCTGCCCGGCTCCAACTGGACGCTCCAGGTCATTAACCGTTTGTAGATTGAATAGTCGTTCCTGATTCGGTTTATCATCCTCGCCGTATCGCGGGCGGTATGAACGGTTTCGCCTGGTAGTGCAATGGTAAAAAACACGTCGGTGGTAATCCCGCGGTCCTGCAGCCGGTTCATCGCGTCATAAAAAGCCTCGTCGGTATAGAACGGTTGCTTGTTCAGCCTGCGGACGTCCTCGTTTCCGGCATCCGGACTGAGGGCCAGGTACGAATAAGGATTGTCCTGTCCAAATGTCTTGACCCATTCGTCCAGAAACCGATCCGTCGGCAGTCCCCAGCACTCAAAGTAGTAGTCAACATCCAGCTTCCGGCGCCGGATTTCCTGAAACATGGCGACGTAGTAGTCGTCGCGATCAGGTGTCGGGTCAAAACACAGCGCCATGGTCCGGTAACCGTGATCCATTGCTTTTTCCACGTCATCGACGACCCGGCGATAGTTTCGAAATCGAAGGGTCGGCGTCGATGTAACCCGGCGTAAAGTATCCCTGTTGCCGCCGCAAAACGAACACTTCCAGGCGCAGCCCCGTCCCGTAAACAGGGGGAAAAAACTTCGCTTGTCCATTTTCTGGGTTTCGTCATTTTCGCGATGGCTGAACTGTTTTGGATAGGCCAGTGGAAAGCCAAACCGGTCTACATAAATGTCCCGGTTTCTCAGCAGAGTCAGGTCTCCGAAATCAAGGCTGTCGATGGTTTCCTGGTCACTGGCCACGCGACGCGAATTTTCGACCACCTGGCCGTCCGGGCTTCGCCAGATCAGGTTCGCTACGTCAGCAAATTCCCGTTTACCGGATACAGCTTCGGCAAGCTCGACCACAGCAATTTCGCCGTCGCCCTGGATAACTGCATCGATGTGGGGATACGCATCCAGCAAACTGGTCCCAAAGTACCCCGCTGTAATGCCGCCCAGAAAAATGAACACGTCTGGACGCTGTTCGCGAATTCGTCGGGTGACGTCCAGGACATCGAATGTCTGGTAGTGCCAGTACAGTGCCGCACCGATCATCGGTGCGTCGGTCATCGCCGCGTCCTCGACCAGTTCGGCTTCGGGGTCCCTGATCCATTCGACACCAAAATGAACGATCTCTGCCTGGTATCCATTGCGCTGCAATTGGTTCGCAAGCGCGGGCAGGCCCATCGGCATATAGGTAATATTCAGAAATTCGCCCAGTGGCAAATACACACTGGAGAACTTCGGTATGTGCAACAGCAGGCAGTCCATCCCCGTGATCCCGTTTTATCACTCAACCAAGTTGTCTGTGCTCCGTGACCATTGTAACCGTTGCGAACCCCTGAACTCCAGTGTTTTCGCGCTATTTACGTGCGTCAGGGCGATCTGCCCCGTGTGGCAGACGTGCTAGAACCCTGTACCCAGGCCAAAGTAGATTCTTACCGGGACCGCGTCCCGCCGTACGAAGCGGTTTTGGTCGACGTTGAATCGTTCGTCGTCCTGGAAACCGTAGGCTACACGGACATAAGAGTTCCAGGGGATGCCATTAAAAATGTCGGCTTTCAGCCGAAGATCAACGACTGCGTCGTATAGAAATCCGGTGTAGTCCGGATCATACGCTGCGGTGGAAATGTTGGACGGGCGCGGTGCTGTGGCTGCCAGCTCTCCCTGGAACCAGCGTTTCGCCAATTGCCCGAAACGCGCTGCATCGGGCCACGCGTTGCCCGCTTCCAGGGCGAACTCCACCAGCAAGGCATCGAACAGGAATGGTCCCCAGGCGCCCAGGTTTGTCGCCAGCATTGCCCTGGTCGCGGCCCGAGCCAGCACGAGCTTTTCACCGGAAATTGCGAAATCGTCGTAGCCGGGCAGGTTGCTGAAGCTGCGAAACTCGCCGCGCCGGAAACTGAACACATTGCCGCCCAGAAAGAACTCGTCAAACACATCGACGTCGCGGCTGATCCAGCCAACACGCAGGCCGAGCTCTGCTGCCATATGGTCGCCGCCCCGGGCCCAGAACAAGTCGCCGAGCCCACGGAAATAGGCGTTTGATTGCTCGCCCAGTTCCAGCAGGCCCGTGGCCGGGTCCAGGACCGCGTTACCTGTGCTGTCAATTTGCGGCAAAGCGACTGTGCTTCGGGCACCGGCGGCCGCAAGATATAGCGTCAGGCCACGTGGATCGATATCCGTCCGCAGCCGGGTTGACCCACGGGAATAAATCGCCGCCAGGTCGGCATCAATCCGGTTCAACCGGTCGTAGGATCGCCCCACGCCCAGCAGGCCGATCTTGTCTTCGAACCGAATTCGGCTGGCACCCACCGAACTGCCCAGTGTCCATGCGTCGCCGGGACGGTACGCCGTGGATACCGACATCGAGTCCCAGGTAAACGGTGAGCGGGTCTGGCCGATCCCGGGCAAGGCAAATTCCAGATCCCCCAGAAACCGGCTGGCCGAGAAGCCGACAACCGGGGCCAGGCCTGTATAGCCGTAACGGGAATAGCTGTAATCCAGGTTAACGTCTATCGATTCGCCAAACAGGCCCTCGAGCTGAAGGCTGTGGTTGAGGCGTTCATCCGCGAGTGACAGGATGACACCCCCCAGGGGTTCGCCGAACAGGTATTCAAATTCCGGATAGATCAGCGGGCGGGCCAGGCGAAACTTCGCCGGTCGAAATGCAGCAGACGAGGCCGAACCTGCTGCCCGGGTTGGCAATGTTACTGTTGCCCAATTGACATCACTGATGGGCCGGGCGTGGGTTACCGCCGTCAGCGGCAACCAGTTGAGCTGGAATTTGCCGTGATGATAGACCGTTGCAACGGCCATCGTCGCGGCAACCGGGGCTGCGTCAACAACGCCACCAATGGCACCGGTACGCATCTCGATGGTTCCGTTGGTGGTATCCAGTACATAGGCCTGGAAAATGCCGCTGCGGTCGCTGCTGAACCACACGGTCCCTGTCGTCGCGGCCGCGGGCCTGCGTTCTTCACTGTCCGGCCAGTCCAGTATGTCCACAGTCGCCGGACTGTCCGGGTCCATGCGCATCAGGTCCGCACGCGTGCCGTGCATCAGTGTTGCGTACAGGGTTCCATCGGGCGCAAACGTCAGATCGCGGATCTGCCAGCCCCAGGGCAGGTCGGTCTGGCGAGTAATGTCGGTTACTGTTGCGCCGGTGACGGTCATGGCCACCAGGTTCCAGCCGCCAGGCGACCGTTGGGCGGCATACAATCGGCCCGACGTCGGGTCAATCGCCGGCCAGCGCATCCGGGCCCGTTCGGTCAGGTACTCGTACTCCCCGGACAGTGGATCGACTTTGATCAGCTCATACGTTTGCCGGATGCCGCGACGATGGTCGCGTCCCGTCGTGGCGACCAGAAAGGTGCTGTCCAAAGACCACGCAGCGCGATCGGCTGTCGTGGCGGCGATTGCGGTTTGCTCCGACGGGGCGGTAACCGGCGTGATCACAAGGGTGTCATTGCGGCGTTCTGCGGAACCGCTGGATACATAGGCCAGCCATTGGCCGTCGGGTGAGACAGACGGGCGCATATTGTACTTGCCGCGGTTGTCAAATGGTTCGCCCTCAAAGATCCACGGTTGCCTGTTGATGTCCGATATCGCCTGGCGTTCGACGTGTCCTCGCCAGCGACGATCCAGTTCAGTGACCGGGAGGCCATAGGTTTTCTCGATGGCGCGGTTAAAACTGGTCATTGTTGAATCGCCATAGGTCCGGATGACGTTGTACAACGATTCGTATCCCCAGTTGTCGACAAGGAAATGCATCCAGCTGTATCCCTGGTTGTACACCATCTCACCGCCCACGTAGTCCTTGCCGATGGTGGAGCGCATCTGGTCGAACGACAACAGCTTGCCTTCGGACCAGGCCGTCCGCTGCAGCATCCGCCGGTGGGTGTCAAAACTGTCGAATCCGGCCCGTTCGGCTTCATACTGGGCGATGCCCTCGGTGAACCAACGGGGCATGGATTCACTGAAGACCACCAGCGACAGGCCGCCCTTGGCCATTGATACACCGCGAGCGCTTTTTCCAAACTCTTCGATGCCGCCAATGACGAGTCCGCCCAGCCACCTGGGAAAGCGCTGACCAGGGGTGATGGTCGTAATATGGGCGAATTCGTGGGTCGCGACATTTTCGACCCATGGGTGGTAGCCTCGCAGGTCAAAATCGTCTGTGGTGCTGTACAGCTCGATATGGTTGAGCAATGTGTAGGCCCCGCCGTTAAAGAACTCGGCACGGTCGTGGAGCACCCAGGAGGTTCGGTCGTGGGGTGCAAATTCGTAGTTGTCGGCGACGCCTGGTCCCATCTGCCGAATCGCGCCGCTGACGGCCAGCGCGTATTCGGCCATCTCCGACTCAAAATAGATCCTGTGGTTGCCGGTTTCAAGTTCGAGCCACTCGCCGGATGCCGGACCCGTGGCCAGCAATGTCCAGATGACCGCGCCTATGATGCGGCGAATCACGGCGATACCTCTGGTCTGGCGGGTAGTGTCGTCAGATCCCAGGTCCAGTCGACCTGCAGGCGATTACCCAGCAGCGGATCGTGCTCCTGGAATTGTGATTGCTGGTCAATGACCGAAACCGGTGGCGGCGGGTACAACTTGCCAATAACCGGAAATTCCCAGCCGACCCGTATCCGGCCGCGATCAAATGCGCGCTCCAGGGCGACGGCGGCAAAACTGCCCCAGACCTGGTTCTGGCCCAGTCGACTGCGGCGGCTGTCAAGCAGCAGGATCTCCTTGAACGTTTCGTACTCAAATGCCAGGAATAACTGGTCGATCAGCTCCGCAGACAGGCCGATGTGGGCCACCAGGCGTTCGCGTGGCCGGGTTTCGGATGTCACATCGTTGTTGGAGAGGAAAAAGCCCGTCGTCGGCAGGCGTTTGCGATAGCCTCCGGCAACGGCGATCCGCGCCCAGTCACGCTGCCAGGTGGTTGCCGCCCACAGATCGATTTCGTGGCCCCCCGTGCCCAGGGGAACGGCAGCAGGTGTGCCGCGATTTACCTCTTCAATGGACAGGGTCGAACGTCCGGATGGTGTCTTCCACCGCAGTTCCAGTCCCGGTTGAAAACCGTTCACATCGGTAACCGTCCGCCAGCCAAAGCTCATCGTGACGTCACCGATTCCAAAGTCAGTCGCATCCAAAGATCCCGGAGCCGCCTGGTCCAGGGAACGATGCACAAGCGGGACCTTGACACCGACAAACAGGCCTGCGTTCAGGTCGGTCGCCCCCTGAACCGTCAGCCTCGACTCGTGCAGGCTGTTGGATTGGCTGCCGCGTGTGCGGTCAGCGTCCCAATATCCATCACCGTGGAACGATGACAGTCCTAGTGACAAAGAGCCCGGAAGCGCGATCGGATCGGTCAACAACAGACGGGTCATCTCTGCCGACCCGGACGTGGGACCCGCGACGACAATTCCGGCTATGGCCAGGACGCGAAAAAGGTGGCAACGCATCAGTACGTCGAGTCCGGTGGCGGCAGCTTGAGGCTGACACGCTGCAGGTGCCGTCCACGCAACACGCCAAACAGGAAGTAGGATTTCTGCCGGTGGCGCAGCAGGTGTTCCTGCAGGCGAAAACGGTCACTGGTCGGAATGCGGTCAATGGAAACGATCACGTCGCCTGCCCTGAAGCCAATTTCGGCGGCCCTGGTGCCACTGCGTGTGCCGCGAACTACGAGGCTTTTTTCATTTTCGTTGATGGCCAGTCCAAACCGGTCAAACCACCCGTTAATTCGCTCTTTCTGGTAGCTGGCAACGTTTACGGTCCACGAGCGTTCCTGGCCGTTGCGCTCACCGCTGATGGTCATTCGGCCCCCGACGGGAAAAGTCCCCATGTGGGCGGCGAAGTCGCTGAGTCGGCGCAACCGGTGCCCGTCGACATGGGTCAGCAAGTCGCCAACGTCAAGCCCCGCCTGCTCGGCCGGCGATCCAGGTACGATCGTTGTGACCAGGATTCCATCGGTCGAACGCAGTCCCATTCCCGCTGCCAGCGCGGTTGTCAAGTCCTGGACATCCAGTCCGGTCCAACCCGGTCGCAAAGATCCGATTGACGCCAGTTCGTCGAGGATGCGACTGGTCGTATCTGCCGGAATCGCGAAACCAATTCCCTGGGCACCCTGGAAGATAGCGGTATTAACTCCGACGACTTTTCCAAGCACATTCAGTAAAGGGCCACCGGAATTACCGGGATTGATACTGGCGTCAGTTTGCAGAACGCCAGCGTAGGTCCGGCTGCCGGCACGCAGCGTCCGGTCGCGGGCGCTGATGACACCGACAGTTACGCTGTGATCGAGACCAAACGGATTTCCGATCGCGATGACCGTTTCACCGATATACGGATCGCCGACAAAAAACTCGAGGCCCGGGGGCAGGGATTCGCCGTCGTTGTCGACCAGCAACAGGGCCAGGTCTGCGTCCGGGGCCGCGCCCACCAGTTCGGCGGTGAATCGATCACCGTTGGCCATGGTGATGAAAACCGTTTCGGCCCGCGAAACCACGTGGTAGTTGGTCAGGACGTGTCCTTCACTGCCGACCATGAATCCGGTCCCCAGGCTGCGTTCAGGTGTTTGTGTCCGCTGGTGACCAAACTGGCGCCGGAAAAACTCGTGAAACAGGTCTCCATACGGCAACTCGTATAGATTGGAGCGTTCGACCAGGGTTCGCGCAGATATGTTGACGACGCTGTCTTTGGTCTTGTCAACAACCTCGACGACAGGGCTTCGTCGCGCGTCAATGTCCGATGCTGCCGCCGCCCCGTTGAGCAGCAGGCCAGCGGTTGCAGCAATGACCAGTTGTTTCATCTGCCGGTCGAGCCGAATCCGCCCTGGCCACGAACTGTGGAATCGACTGAATCGGTCTCTGTGACGGTCGCTGGCAGAGTTTGCACAAGTATTAATTGCGCACATCGTTCGCCGGTTCGAATTGATATCGGATCCGGCCCGAGGTTGGCTGCGACGATGATGATTTCGCCGCGGTAATCCGGATCAATGACACCAGCCAGGCAGTGAATGCCTTTGATGGCCATTGAACTGCGGTCTTTTACCAGTCCTCCGGTGCCCGGCGGAAACTCTATTGCTATTCCGGTATTGATCCGGGCCAGGGCGGAAGGTTGGAGTTCGACATCGACACTGGCGTACAGATCCCAACCGAGGTCAGACGGGTGACCCTTGGTGGGTAACCGGGCATTGTCTGAAAGCCGTTGGACTGCAAGGGAAATTTCGGGTTCGCCCATCCGCTGATTATACCGCAGGCCCTGTCAGCCGCGGCGTCCCGTTACGAACTTGAATCATTGCCGGGAACCTGTCATAATTCGCCGCGAGCGGGCAGGAGTCTTCTATGAAAGCCGTAATCCTGAATGGTACTGGCGGTACCGAACAACTGGAACTTGTCGATTTGCCGACACCTGATATCGGTCCTGGCCAGGTCCGGGTGCGTTTGCGCGCCGCTGCCCTGAACCATCGCGATCTCTGGATTCGTCGAGGGATGTATTCGAAGATCAGGCTGCCTGCGGTTCTTGGCTCGGATGGTGCCGGCGAAGTTGACGCGGCCGCGGACGACGTTGCCGGGTTTTCGGCGGGACAAAGGGTCGTCATCTGTCCGTCACTTGACTGGGGCGATGATCCCCGTCGGCAGGGATCGGATTATCGAATTATCGGCATGCCGGACCCGGGGACGTTTGCCGAACAGATTGTGGTCCCTGCAGAGAATGTATTTGCGGCACCGGACCATCTTGACTGGCCAGAACTGGCATCCTTGCCGGTTGCGGGAATCACGGCCTGGCGGTCTCTGTTTACGCAGGGGCGGATCCAATCCGGAGAACGGGTCCTGGTAACTGGTGTCGGCGGAGGGGTTGCGACGATGGCCATGGTGCTGGCGATTGCTGCAGGTGGCAGGGTCTTCGTTTCCAGTGGCGACCAGGAAAAGATCGACCGTGCGATCGAGCTGGGTGCAGAAGGTGGTGTTATTTACAAGGACGATGACTGGGAATCTCAACTGCTTTCAATGGCAGGTGGAGATATGGATATGGTTGTTGACGGGACCGCCGGGCCGACGTTTCCGAGGCTGGTCAACGTGACCGGTTATGCGGGTCGGATTGTGGTCTATGGCGCAACGCTTGGCGACCCGGAAATTCGATTTGATATTCGCCGGATATTCTGGCGCCACATTCAGGTTATTGGCAGTACGATGGGAACGCCCGCAGAATTTGGCGAGATGCTGCAATTCATCAGCCAAAACCAGGTCCATCCAGTTGTCGACCGCCAATTTGCGCTGCACGACATGGCGGCTGCACAGGACCACCTGGAGGCCTCGGATCAGATGGGCAAGGTTGTGATTCGAATTGACTGACAGCTGCCCCAGGCAGCCTGTTTCGGTCAGACGTACTTGATCTGGTCGATCTCGTAGGCTTTTTCGCCACCTGGTGTAACGACCTCTACTTCGTCGCCTTCGCGTTTCCCGATCAGGGCCCTGGCTACCGGTGTCATGATGCTCAGTTTGCCATTATCCGGATCAGATTCGTCGTCGCCGACCAATTGCCAGGTAATTTCCTTTTCCGTATCCAGATCGACCAGCGTGACCGTTGCCCCGAACTCGATTCGATCCGACTGAACTTTCGACGGGTCAATAATCTCTGAGTGGGCCAGTTTGTGTTCGAGTTCGCGAATTCGACCTTCGATAAACCCCTGGCGTTCCTTGGCGGCATCGTATTCAGCGTTTTCCGAAAGGTCACCGTGGGCGCGGGCCGTGGCGATGTCCTCAATGACTTTCGGGCGTTCTTCTTTCTTCAGCCGTTCCAGTTCCTTCGTCAACTGACGGTGGCTGGCCGGCGTCATTGGTACACGGTTCGACATCGGATATCCCTCCTGATTGCCGTCACACAGTGGCGACGACAATGAATCCGATCAACAGGATTACAAATACAATCGTCAATGTATCAAAATGCCGGTCAATCCATTGTGCAGCGCGGTCCCCAAAGAATGCGATCAGGCCTGCGACCAGAAAAAACCGGGCACCTCGGCTGATCACGCTGGCGGTCAGGAAAACAAGGAAGTTTACGCCCGCTGCACCGCTGGTCAGCGTAATCAGCTTGTACGGAATTGGTGTAAATCCGGCAATTAAGACGATCCACGCATCCCATTCGTTGTAGTGGGTGAACATGACGGTCATCTTTTCCCGCAGACCGTAAAAGTCGACGATCGGGTAGCCAATCGTGTCCATCATTGTCGCCCCGATCCAGTAACCTGCGACGGCCCCCGCAATTGATCCAACCAGGCACACGCCGGCATAAAACAGGCTGCGGCGCGGTCGGGCGACGCACATCGGGATCAGGATGACATCGGGCGGTATCGGGAAAAAGATCGACTCCAGGGCTGATATCAGTCCCAGGAATGGTGTTGCGGCGGGTCGCCCCGCCAGGGATTCGACCCACTCATACAGCCGACGGGCCTGGCCCAACATCGCTTTAAGCATGGCCGGGCTCCTAATCGTCCGTCGACGGAAGCAGTGTTGACAGCGCTTCCAGATAGTCGCGATCGGTCAGGTTCATATGAATCGGAGTGACTGAAACCATCCGCTCGCGTACGGCATCAACATCGCTGCCCGGTTCCTGCTCGTTTGTGGGAATCTCGCCGCCAATCCAATAGTATTTTCGATCGCGTGGATCCGTCTTCTCAACAATCTGGGCACCATAGATCATCTTGCCCTGATGGGTCGCCGTAATCCCGTGGATCGGTCCCCGGCGCGGGTCGGGAAAGTTGACGTTCAGCAAGGTGTCACGCGGCAATCCGTTGTCCAATACCATTTCGATGATCGCCCTGATCCATGGCCGCAGTGTGTCCAGTTGTTCGCCGTCGGGGTCCCGCGACATGCAACTGAACGCAATGGCTGGCAATCCCAGCAGGCAACCTTCCATCGCGCCGGCGACCGTCCCGGAATAAGTCACTTCATCGCCAAGGTTCGTACCCAGGTTGATGCCGGACAGAACCATCGTCGGCTCGACTGGAAGAATTCCCCCACGGATTCCCAGATGGACACAATCGGTCGGAGTACCGTCGACCGCCCAGACACGGCGACCTTCGGGTTCGACCCGCAACGGGCGATGGAGCGTCAGCGAATGGCTGCTGGCGCTTTGTTCGCGGTCCGGGGCAACCGTGTAGGCGTCGCCCAGGTCGGCTGCACAATCGGCCAGCAGGCGAATGCCGGCCGAGCGGTAGCCATCGTCGTTAGAAACCAGAAATACAGGATTGGACACAACCACGTTCCAGACAAATAAACCGGATCGCGCGCGACCCGGTGTTCCTTGCTATTTTAGCAATTTCTGGCGCTTGCTCCGGGCCGGTACGACCGATAGACTTGAGCCGTGGAAGATCGAATGAACCAATGGCGTCGGATAGCCGACCGGGCGGGTGCTGTGATGCTGGTCGCCGCGGCGGTGTTTTACGCCACCTGCCTGCCGCAAACGATGATCATTTTTGATGCGTTAAAGGACTGGAGCCTGGCCCTGCAGAATCTCCGGGATGGTCAGATCCCCTGGCAGGGTACGAACATCACCGGGGTGGGCAACAACGCGCCGTGGCTGCAGATAGCATATATGGTGGCGTTGTCCGTTGCCGAATCGGAATGGACGATGCCGGCTGTCGGGACGGCCCTGGGACTGATTTCCACGTTTTGGGGCTGGTGGTTGCTGCGCCCTGTCCTGGGGTTGGCGGCCGTGTGGCCGGTATTGGTTTTTGCGACCAACCCGATGGTATTTTCCTGGAGTCGAATCGGCATTGACGCGGGTTTCTTCCCGATCCTGGTCCCTGCGTTTATTGCGTGGTGGCGACTGCTGGACCGCGACCCGTCCCGAATCCGTATCTGGTTTGCAGGTGGTGTGCTGATGGCCGTGGGGGTGCAAGTATACGTAACCTTTGTACCCACAGTTGTGGTGGTCGGTGTATTCCTTGCCTGGAGGCACAGGGAACTCGGCCGTCTTGCCGCCTTCGTGTCCGGCCTTGCCCTGCCGTTCCTGCCGGTCCTGTCAGGGCTATCGGTCGGCGGACCGCAATTGTCGTATACCCGGATCTTGCATACGTTACCGGCGCTTGCCGGGGCATTTCCCGGCGCCATGGCGGCAGATGCGTCCGTCGCATTGCCGGAATTCCTGGTTCCCGTTCAGTTGGTCGGGTGGGCAGGTATGATTGCAGGATTAGCGGGGGCGTTTATTCCCCGGCTGGGAACACTGACCAGACTGGCCTCAATTGCCGCCGGCTTTACGCTGTTGCTCGGTAGTTTCGACCCGGCCAGTCATTACCACCATTTTGCCCACATGGTTGTCGTGATCGGGCTGGCCTGGATCGTAGTGGGTCGGATTCTGGTGTTTGACTCGACGCGGATCATTGCGTTGTCTGTTGTTGTTGTGCAACTGTCGCTGGTTGTCGCCGGCGACAGTTATGCCAGGCGGACGGGCACCGCGTTGTATGGTGGACAATTTCCGGTCGCCGAGCCGGTGCAGCCGGGGTTTGTGTCGACGGTACAGGCCCGGGACGCTGTTTTTGCAGTTGCCAATAAGTCTGGCCTGGACCGGCCATTTCGACGGTTTGCGCGAATTCAGGGCAACCGGACGTTGCCGTACTACGAGTTGCAGTGGGTTCATCTTTCGGATTCGGTACCGTTGGGTCATGGGCTGGTCGACGGTGTATTTGAACCGTCGCAACTTGACCGACCGTTGTATCGCCTGGGAACCTGTCAAGGTACGTCGGAACGGACGATGCTGGCTCCGGATTTATGCTGGTCGCCTGCGGCCGTCCGCCCTGTGACCGCGTATTCGTGGTCGGGAACAGGGCCGGTTGATCTGGACCTGTTGCGATTTTGCGGGCCAGTGTCAGTCAAGTCCGAGGACTGCCGGGCGCGTCCGTTATTGTTGTCCGATCGGAAACCCGATTCCACCTATCTTATCCAGATCACTGCGAATGACCGGATCCTTGTCCGGTCGTCGCTATTCCCCGAGGACTGGCGAGTCGTTAAAGACCCGGTTTTCCGGCTTGATCCAAGCGGCCAGCATCTGGAACGGCGACACGGGTACCTCCACGTTGAGGATGTCTATGCTTTTCCGGCTCAGGTAACCGAGGTTACGGCGTATTTGCGGTTTCCTGTTTTCGACCTGGATGTGGTTCCTGCAGAGCCTGAAGATACCGGTTTTATCGGCGACTGATGGCTGTCCGGGCTGCCAGCGCAAACCATCGGATGTACTCCGGCGCGGTCGCCAGGATCCGAAAACTTGAAGTCCCGTGGCGGCGTTCACGCCACACGGCCGGAACCTCAACAGGTCTTACGCCCATCGCAGCCGCCTTGGCCTTGA
>JBFJWU010000033.1:0-15870 GCA_041623475.1 bacterium
GACGCCGAACTGTTGCCGTTCCTTCAGGTACGCCAAAGCCAGGTCAAATGTGTGCTGTGCGGCACCCAGCATTTGCGCGGACAGGGCAACGGTTGCCAGATCCCATGCATCCTGGATCTCGGACTTCGATTCGCCAGCCCATCCCAGCAGGCAGCCGGATTCAACGATGACATCATCGAAATCGACGATTGCCGTATTAAAGTGATCAATTCGATTCTGGGGTGTGATGCGAACGCCTTCAGCACTTGGATCAACCAGAAATAAAGTCGGGCCCAGACGGTTGCTGGCGCTGACCATCAACAGATCGGCGCCGACCGCGTCCAGAGCCTGAATTTTTCGTCCATTCAGGTGCCACCTGCCATTGATCTCGACCGCCATGGCTTCCAGCTTCAACGGTTCGTAACGGCTGTCGTCTTCCTGAAATGCAATGCCGATAACCAGTTTGCCGGCTGCAATATCAGTCAGCATCTGCTTCTGGTCATCAGTGCCCAGGCGGCTGATCAGGTTAGTGGCAATCGTCAGTGTGCTTAGCAGGGGTTCCGGGGCCAGCGACCGTCCAGCGTGTTCATGCAGAATGGCGAGTTCAGCGAGTCCAAGGCCCGCGCCGCCGTACTGGTCCGGGATTCCGATCCCCAGCAATCCCAGCTCAGCAAATCCGGTCCACAACTCTCGTGACCACCGCACGCCAGAGTCGTCGTTACGGTACTCCCGCACACGGGAAACGGGTGCCTGTTCCGCCAGGAATTTACTGCACGTTTCTGCGATCATTTTCTGCTCGTCGGTCGCAACTTCGGTCATGTCGGCAGTCCCAGAACCCGCTTGGCAATTACATTCATCTGGATTTCCGAACTGCCCCCCTCGATCGAGTTTGCCCGTGAGCGCAGCCAGTCCCGGGTGTTCTGCAGTTCCCGGGCGTCGAAACCGGGACCGTCCCAACCCAGACCAGCCGGGCCGGCGATCTCCATTGCCAGTTCCCAGCGGCGTTGCTTGACTTCACTGCCGACAACCTTGAGGATCGAACTTTCCGGACCCGGGCGACTGGCTTTGCTGACGCGGTCAACCGTCAGCTCGTAGCACTTTGCATCCATCGCGTACTCTGCCAGGCGAACCCGTAATTCGGGGTCACAAAGGCGGTCGTTTTCCATGCCGATGTGGCGGGACGCCAGTTTGACCAGATCCTGCTCGGCATCGCTTAATTGACCGCTGGTTGACTGCCCGATCATCGTCCGTTCGTATCCCAGCAGTGCCTTGGCAACGGTCCAGCCACCGTTAACTTCGCCGACGACATCGTCGGCATCTGCGATCGCGTTCTCCAGGAACACTTCACAGAACGGTGACGAACCGCTGATCAGCTCAATCGGACGGGTGGTTACGCCGTCCTGGAGCATGTCGACCAGGATAAATGTGATGCCTTCCTGTTTTTTGGCATCGGGGTCAGTACGGGTCAGGCAGAATATCCAGTCCGACTTGTCGGCAAACGATGTCCATACTTTCTGGCCGTTGATAATAAACTTGTCGCCCTGTTTGACCGCGCGGGTCTGCAAGCCGGCCAGGTCTGATCCTGCGCCTGGTTCCGAATATCCCTGGCACCAGCGTACGTCTCCGCGGCAAATCGCCGGCAGATGACGTTTTTTCTGGGTTTCAGTCCCGTAATCCAACAGCGTCGGGCCGATCATCGTCAGGCCAAATCCGACCACCGCCGGAGGAAGCTGCAGGCGGTCCAGTTCCTGGTCGAGCACAAGTGCTTCAGCGTCACTCAACCCACCGCCACCGTACTCGGTCGGCCAGGTTGGGGCGGTCCAGCCACGTTCGGCCATCACGTCGCGCCATTTCAGGACATCCGCCGGTGCTTCCGGGTGTTTGCGACCGCCCCAGAAACCACCAAAACGCCCGTCACGCGTACCCTTCAGGGATTCGGGCGCGTTCTTTTCCAGCCAGGCAGCGGTTTCAGAGCGAAAAGCGTCCAGATCAGACATGGGTCGATGTCACGCGACACCAGCGGCGTCGGCAGATGCCGGACTATAGAACTGCTGGTACCACTTTCGCAATTTCATGATCGGTCCGTCATCGCGGCACAGCAGCGGTACGTCCCGGTAGGTCTTGCTCTCCCAAATCGCGATGTCTTCGTGAAAGCCAACGGTCAGGTTGTTGACGTATGCCTTTGCAAATTCTTCGTTCTGGGCCGCGTCACCGGTCTTTTTGATCAGAACACCGAAATGCAGGTCAAGTTCGTTGGGCCCGACCATCGTGTGGGCATTAATCAAGCGGCTTTCCAGGTACCCCGACATTTCGGAAATCTGGAACCCGGGGCCATAATAGGTTGCGGTCAGGCTGAAGTAGTCCTTGCCGCCGCCGCGCGGATAAGCAACACCCTTGGTACGTTGAATCGCTTTGTGCTGGTCAAACTCATTGGCAAATTCGTCGACAATTGTGCCGTGGACCGGGGCGAAGTGGGCCAGGTCGACGACATTCTCGACGATTTCCCGAGAATGGGTCTTGATTCGCAATTTGCTGTGAGACCAGGTGGTCCACTCGCCAGTCTCGTATTCCGGCATGGGGGGCAATTCAAAATCGGGATCTTCACCTTCGGGATCGTACCAGACGAAGACGATGCCGTTCTTCTCCTCGAAAATCCATTCCCGGGTCCATTCGCCGGTGGCTGCCCGCTTCGGGATGTCGTCACAATAGGGGATCTCGACACACTCGCCCTTGCCGTTGAAACGCCAGACGTGAAACGGGCATTCGATCGTGTCATCGACAATCTTGCCTTCGCCCAGGTCGGCACCCAGATGCGGGCAATAGGCATCAATGATGTTCAACTTATTGTCACTGGTACGGAATACGAGGATTCGCTGGCCGAAATAGGTCAGGGACGTTGGCTCGCCCTGGGGAAATTCATCGGAAAAACCGATGACAAACCAGCCCCTTGGGTAGCCTTCGATTCGGTCTTTGCTACGGCTTGTACGGTTCGCCACTGGCAATCTCCTCGTCTGAATTCAAGTGTTGTCGAAGGATATTGCTATTGAAACACGTTTCATTTTTGCTGTCAATCGTTCGTGCCCGGGCTGCAGGAAATCGTCTTTCTCATACAAGTCAGTATGGATTAAGCTGTTTGTTGTCAGTGGTTTATCCGAATGTGGCTGCGGCTTCGGCCCGATGGGTAAACCTGGCACAGAAACCTGGGGGTGAAACGCGTTTCACCCCTGTTCATGCCGTTATCGAGCCACATCCCAACTGGCGTCGACGACCGTGTCCGCCATAACCGATCGCACCACCGCACCTGAATTGTCGGGATCGGCGATCTCCAGGTCGACACTGAAACGCAGTTGTCCTTTCTGGACATCACAGGCTTCGGCCGCACATGATTCCGGATTATCGGGACTGTTCTCCCAGCCGTGGAGCGTGATATTGAGGCGTGGCAGATCCCCGAGTTTTTCTGCAAACCGCAGTTCGTTGTCGCACTCCAGGACAACAGAAACCCCCAGTGGTCCGCCGGCAAAATCGGTTCCGCGTTTCAATTGCAGTTTGTCGTCGATCGGAGGATTTATCCGATCCATGCTGGTTACCGTAACGGCCAGGGATCGTACCGTGTCGCTCAGTTCGGTGAGGTCCAGCTGCAACGTCGATGCTGTCGCCTGCTCGCCCCAACTGAACCGGGCAGATCCATTTACCGTGATGTTGGCCCCGTTTGGCCGGGGTACCGCGCGGGCCGCACGATCCGATGCGTTGCACCAGGAGACGGATTCGGCAGATCCTGCGTACAAGACAAATGGTTTCTGAATGACCGGGACATAGGTCCCAAGTTCCGAGATGGATGCTGTAATACTGGCCGAGGACGTATCGCCAAACCGTTCCTGGGGAAAAATCGAATTGCCGACCCTGGCCAGCGTCGGTGCTGTAACATCTTTTTGAAAGACAACAACGGGTAGCTCCAGGTTCGCGTCCATACCGATCAGCGCGGTCCCTCGCAAATTAATGCTTTTCTGGGTCTCCAGGTCAATTGCCGCGAACTCGGCTGCCTCCGATGCAGCTTTGTCATACCGGATACCCGGCAGGCCCGGCAATTTGACCGGAACGATTGTTGCGCCGACAAAGTTAACGTTGTTGGCAATCGCGCGACCGGGAATTTCCATAAAAAGCACACCGTCGTCCGTGTTAACCGACGCGGTTACCGTTGTGCTGGCCCAGCCGTCGTCCGGTTTTGTAAACAATTCCGCCGTTCCCCCTTCTTTGATCGCATCCTTGGCGACCTGGTCAAAGGCCTGGCTGACAACCTTGTCAACAACGTTATCGGCCACATTCTCGGCGGCGCCTTTGACCTTGTCGGCCAGTCCGCAGCCCGACAGCGCGGACGCGGCAATAGAAATTGCAGTGATCCTGATGATGCGGCTGGACAGACGGGTTGCTGATGACATTGTGGACTCCTGTGGAATTGTATTGATCTTTATGATCGTCAATCGCGGTCGGTGATGTCAAGGCGAGCGTGGAGCCGCCGACCAGAGGATCGGCGGGACAGGGGATTCGTGCTGTCGGGTATTATCGACGGGATTTCCGCAAACATCGTTACCCGCTGAAGATACAGTAGATTAGAACACGTTTCATCAGTGACGGGGAAATCGGTCAATGCCGGGACGGCAGACCGCCGTCCTGCGCGAACCGAATAAACGGTTTACCTTGTCGATAACCCGATTAGAATCTATCATCTATGTTCAGTAAATTGTTGTTATTAAAAGGAAAATAACGAACCCGTCGGCGCGATGGGAACCTGGTCGCCGGTCGGCAAAGCAGGCATTCCCGGTTACCATTGTTAAATGGTGGTTGACACCGAAAGTGAAACGTGTTTCAATACTTGCTGAACGCCCGATTTCCTGCGGTTCGCGGCAATCGGGCAAGATGCAGGAGCGATCGCAATGAATGCACAGCCCGCCGCAGCCCAGGCCGGGATTCCCAGCCACGATGAACTGGTTCAGCGCGCCCGCGACCTGGCGCCATCGCTGACGGAACGCGCCGCACAAGCCGAGTCCGAGCGCCGCATTCCCGACGCAACTGTGGCGGACATGCTGGCGGCCGGGCTGTTTCGAGTCATTCAACCAGCGCGGTGGGGCGGGTATGAATGCGATCCACGTACGTTCTTTGACGTGCAGATGGAGCTGGCGCGCGCGTGTCCCTCAACCGCCTGGATTTACGGGGTTATCGCGGTTCACCAGTGGCAACTGGCCTTGTTTCCCGAGCAGGCGCAGGCGGATGTCTGGGGAACCGATGATTCGGTACTGATTTCGTCATCGTATATGCCGGTCGGCAAAGTCAAACATACGGATGGCGGTGTAATACTCAGCGGTCAATGGGGTTTTTCCAGTGGCTCTGACCATTGCCAATGGGCATTCCTGGGTGGGTTTGTACCGCCAATTGATGGGGACGGACCACCCGACATGGTGACGTTCCTGGTTCCGCGGGCCGATTACGAACTGATCGATGACTGGCACGTATCCGGTTTGCGCGGTACTGGCAGCAAGACGGTTAAGGTGGACGAGAAATTTGTCCCGTCCCATCGGATTCACAAATTCAGCGACGGATTCAAGCAGGATAGTCCCGGAAACAGCGTAAATACAGCGCCGTTGTTCCGGCTGCCGTTTGGCCAGATCTTTGTGCGATCAGTATCTTCAGGGGCCATCGGGATGCTGCAGGGTGCCCTGGATGCGTTTCTGGAGGTTCAAACCCAGCGTGTGATGCGCGGCAGCGGCGACAAAGTCGCTGATAACGTGACTGCGCAGCAGGCGGCGGCACACGCGGCGACAGTAATTGACGAGTGCAAACTGGTTCTTTACCGCAATTTCGAGTTCATGATGAATTGCGTTAATGCCGGTGACAAAATTCCGGTCGAAAAACGGGTACAGTTCCGTTATGAGTCCGGTATAGTCGTTTCCAAGTGCGTCGATGCCGTGGACCGCTTGATGGAAGAAAGTGGCGGCAGCGCGATTTTCCTGAGTAACCCGATTAATCGGTACTTCCAGGATCTCCACGCGGCAAGGGCCCATTATGCGAACAACCCGGACAAACCAGGACGCAATTATGGCGGGATTCAGTTCAGCCAGAAAAACACCGATTACTTCATCTAACTTGTCATGACCGCAGCAAACCTGGAAATCACGGAACTGGGCTACCTGGGATTCGAAGTCAGTGACCTGGCGGCGTGGCGTCACATGGCAACCGGCATCATGGGCCTGATGATTGGCGATGAACGGGCAGACGGCAGTTTCGCCCTTCGCAACGATCAGCGGCAGGGTCGTTTCTATGTCCGGCCCGGAGATGCCGATGACCTGTGTTTTGTTGGTCTGGCGACCGGATCTCAGTCGGATATGGATGCAGTGGCCGACCGGGTTCGTGCCAGCGGCATCGAAGTGACCTCGGCAACAGACCAGGAACTGGCAGAGCGTGGCGTTGCTGGAATGGTGCACTTTCAGGAGCCGGCCGGGATGAGGATCGAGGTGTTTCACGGCGATGTCGATGCCGAAACCCCGTTCGAATCAAAACTGGTCGTTGATGGGTTTAAGACCGACGGACTGGGGCTGGGGCATTTTGTCCTGCGGGCAAATGATCTGGAAGAGTCGCTTGAGTTCTTCTTGAATGTGCTGGGTTTCCGGTTGAGCGACCGGATCATCGCAGACCTTGGCGGATACCACGTCAACATCGCCTTCACCCATTGCAATGAACGGCACCACAGCGTTGCCTTTGGTGAAAACCTGCCCAAACGCATCCATCATTTCATGCTGGAAGTCAACAATATCGACGATGTCGGGGCCTGCTGGGATCGTGTTGTCGACGCGGGTCTGACCGTGTGGAACGCCATCGGTCGACACCCGAACGACCGAATGATTTCGTTTTACGCGGAAACACCCAGCGGGTTCCAGTTTGAATACGGGTGGGGTGGCCGCGAGGTCGATGACGAAACATGGGAAACCACCGTCTACGACCGAATCAGCGACTGGGGACATGAACATCCCGGCGTCATGTTCAAGAAGCTGTTTCGCAAACAGAAGAAAGACGACCAGTGACGGTACCCGCTGTCCCCGAAGGCCAGTTCGTTGATATTGGCAATGGATTGCAAATGCATTACCACGAATCCGGAGATGGTCCTGCCGTGATTTATGTTCACGGTAGTGGTCCGGGTGCCAGTGGCTGGAGCAATTTTAAGGGAAATTACGACGTGCTTGGTGGCGCCGGGTTTCGGGCGATTGTTCCCGATTTGTTGGGCTACGGATACAGCTCCATGACCGCCGAAGCGAAGTTTACGTTTGAAGACTTGCGCGACGGGATCCTGGCCATGGCTGATGCCCTTGGTCTGGATCGGTTTTCACTGGTTGGTAACTCGATGGGCGGCGCCATGACAGTCCAGTTGGCGGCCGACCATCCGGACCGTGTCGAGCGCCTGGTTTTGATGGCGCCGGGCGGACTGGAATCCCGCGAAACCTATATGGAAATGAAGGGGATCCGGACCATGATCCGGGCAATGTATGACCCCGAAGGCATCAACCGCGATTCCATGCGCAAGGTGTTTGGACTGCAGTTGTTCAATTCCGATCTGGTTACCGACGAGATCATCGAAGAACGCTTCCAGATTGCCGAACTGCAGCCCAGGGGAATGTTTGAAAAGCTGGTTGTACCCAGTGTGATCGACGATCTTGAGCGCATCGAGTGTCCGGTCCTCGGTTTCTGGGGCGTCAACGACCAGTTTTGCCCGGTTTCGGGGGCGACGACTGTCGCGTCACGTTGCCGGAATGTCAAGATGACGATGATTTCCGAGTGTGGTCATTGGGTTATGGTGGAACACGCCGATTATTTCAATCGGCAATTGATTGACTTCCTGCGCGGCGATCTGGACGCGTGAGCCTGTCCCCTGAACAACAACAGGCCTATGGGCAGGAGTTGTACGATGCGTTGTGCAGTCGCAGCACTGTGGCACCCCTGACCGAGCGGACACCGGAAATCACGGTCGATGATGCATACCGGATATCCTTGCATATGGTAAACCTGCGGGTCGCCGCTGGTGAAACAATCATCGGCAAGAAGATCGGCGTCACCAGCGCACCTGTACAGGACATGCTGGACGTACGGACGCCTGATTTTGGTTACCTGACTGACCGGATGGCCTATATCAGTGGCCAGGAAATGCCCGTTGGTACAGAGCTGATCCAGCCCAAGGCCGAAGGCGAAATTGCGTTTCGACTGAAAAAGGACCTGGCCGGACCCGGCGTAACCGATGCGGATGTGTTAGCCGCGACCGACTGTATCATGCCGTGCTTCGAGGTCGTCGATTCCCGCATTCGCAACTGGGAAATCCGCTATGAAGACACCGTCGCCGATAATGCGTCGTCCGGGATGTATATAACTGGCGACGAGGTCAGCCCGGTCGGGCTGGACCTGGCAAACGCGGAACTGGTCGTGACCAAGAACGACCAGTTGCTGAGTCGCGGAACGGGGGCCGGCGCGTTGACCGGGCAGCCCAGGCTGGGTTCACCGGTCAGCTGTGTGACGTGGCTGGCCAACACTCTGGGCAAGTATGAGATAAAACTGAATGCGGGCGACATCATTCTGTCCGGGTCGCTGGTTCCCCTGGAGCCTGTTGTTCCCGGAGACAGGATGACCGTCACAGTCGAAGGCGCCGGGTCTGCCAGCGTCGTGTTTACGTAGAACCACAGGCAGGTAACAGCAATGAGCAAGATAAATGCAGCAATCATCGGGTCGGGAAACATTGGTACGGACCTGTTGTACAAGATGAAACGCAGCGAAACGATTAATCCCGTCTGGATGGTCGGCATTGATCCCGAGTCGGATGGCCTGAAGCGCGCCGGCGACATGGGTCTGAAGACGACGCACGACGGCGTCGATGGCCTGCTTCCCCACATCGACGAAGACCAGGTCCAGATCGCGTTCGACGCGACATCGGCGTATGTCCATGCCGAAAACTCACGCAAAGTCAATGAAAAGGGTGTCCTGATGGTCGATCTGACCCCGGCGGCCATTGGTCCCTATTGTGTTCCGCCCGTGAACCTGTCCGAACACGTTGGCAAAAAGGAAATGAATGTAAACATGGTGACCTGTGGTGGCCAGGCAACGATTCCGATGGTCAACGCTGTCAGTCGGGTCCAGCGCGTGACCTACGGCGAGATTATCGCCACCGTTTCGTCCCGTTCCGCTGGGCCAGGCACGCGAAAGAATATTGACGAATTTACACGGACCACCGCAGGTGGAGTTGAAAAAGTTGGTGGGGCTGAAAAGGGCAAGGCGATTATTATTATCAATCCGGCTGATCCGCCCCTGATCATGCGCGACACGGTTCACTGCCTGACGGCAGACGAACCCGACCAGGACGCTATTACCGAGTCGGTTCAGCTGATGATTGGCGAAGTCCAGAAGTACGTCCCCGGATACACATTGAAAAACGGCCCGGTTTTTGACGGAAATCGGGTATCTATTTACCTCGAAGTTGAAGGGTTGGGGGACTACCTGCCGAAATATGCCGGCAACCTGGATATTATGACGGCCGCCGCATTGCGGACCGGTGAAATGTTCGCCGAAGAAATCCTGAACGGTACCCTGGTCCTCGAACCAGTCGCCGCCTGAAAACAGGGGAAAACCAATGGACCTCAACGGAAAGAAAGTAGTCCTGCACGACATGTGCCTGCGGGATGGCATGCACGCCAAGCAGCACCAGATCAGCATCGACCAGATGGTCGAAGTTGCAACGGCGCTGGATGATGCCGGTGTGCCGCTGATCGAAGTCACCCACGGTGATGGCCTGTCCGGCGCATCGGTGAATTACGGGTTTCCCGCGCACACAGACCGGGAATATCTGGAAGCGGTCGTGCCGAAAATGAAAAACGCCAGGATTTCGGCTCTGTTGCTGCCGGGAATTGGAACGATCGATGATCTGAAAATGGCTGTCGATTGTGGCGTCTCAACAATCCGGATTGCAACCCATTGCACCGAGGCCGACGTCGCCGAGCAACATATTGGCCTGGCCGGGGAAACAGAGGGCCTGGATGTCGTCGGATTCCTGATGATGGCGCATATGATACCCGCAGAGCAATTGCTGGAGCAGGCGCTGTTGCAGGAAAGCTATGGTGCCAACTGCGTCTATGTCACCGACAGCGCCGGTGCCCTGTTGCCGGATGATGTTACCGAACGGATCAATTTGTTTCGCAAGGAATTGAAGCCGGAAACCGAAGTCGGATTCCATGGCCATCACAACCTGGGCATGAGTATCGCCAATTCACTGGCGGCCATCGAGGCCGGTGCCAGTCGCATTGACGGCTCGGCTGCAGGGCTGGGTGCCGGTGCCGGCAATACGCCCCTCGAGGTTCTTGTCGCGGTGCTCAACCGGATGGGAGCCGAGCACGGTATCGATCTGTACAAGATCATGGACGTCGCCGAAGACCTGGTTGTGCCAATGATGGATTTTCCCCTGCGGGTAGACCGCGAGGCATTGATCCTGGGCTACGCCGGCGTCTACTCGTCGTTTATGCTTTTTGCCCAGCGCGCGGCGGAAAAATACGGATTGTCCGCGCGCGACATCCTGATGGAACTGGGTCGCCGGGGAACCGTTGGTGGCCAGGAAGACATGATTGAAGACCTGGCGCTGGATATGGTCCGCGAGCGGGACCAGAAAGAAAAGCAGGCGGTATGAGCGAATTTGACCGCGAAGTCGACCTGCTGGTCATTGGCTCTGGTGGTGCCGGGATGTGTACCGCGCTCCGGGCCATCGACCTGGGACTGGACGTCCTGCTGATTGAAAAGGGTGATCAGTTCAGCGGATCGACGGCAATTTCCGGTGGTGTTTGCTGGGTCGGCAACAACCGCCATATGAAAAAGGCCGGCATCCAGGACAGCGATGAGGAAGTCCTGACCTACCTCAAGCACATTACCAAGGGCGATGTAGCCGACGACAGGCTGGAAACGTATGTCCGCGAATCAAAGCGGGTCATCGACTACCTGCACGACAACAGTGACGTCAAATTTACGGCGGTGCCCAAATATACCGACTATTATCCCGAGGCACCCGGCGGCAAGCTGGGGGCGCGGTCCATGGAGTGTCCGCGGTTCAACGCATCGGTCCTGGGCGACAAGCTGATGTTGCTGCGGCGACCCCATATCCAGAGCCAGATCATGGGCAAGTTCGGCATTATGGCAGCCGAGGCACACATGGCGCTGGTTAACAGCTGGCGGACCAAGTTTTTCATGGTCTGGAATTTCCTGAAATACGCTTTACGCTGGCGGGCCCGCAATAAGTGCGGCCGCGATACGGTCCTGACCGCTGGCAACAGCCTGATGGCCCGTTTTTACAAGTCGCTGCTGGACCGCAAAGCCGAGATGTGGCTGAACAGTCCGCTGCAGGATGTCATTGTTGAAGACGGTCGCATTGTCGGCGGCATTGTTGACCACGAGGGCCAGACCGTTCGCGTCCGGGCCCGGGGTGGCGTCATGCTGGCCGCGGGAGGATTTGAGCGGAACCAGGAAATGCGCGAGCAGTATCAGCAACAGCCGGTTAATACAGACTGGAACGTCGGCAACCTGGACAACACCGGCGACGGTCATCGAATCGGGATGGCCCTGGGCGGCGATGTGGATCTGATGGATGACGCCTGGTGGACACCGATCACAATGGTGCCGGGGCAGGACCTGGCGTTTGTTCTGGTGGTGGAAAAAAGCCTGCCGCATGGACTGTTCGTCAACAACAACGCGGTCCGCTTTACCAACGAGGCCGCGCCCTACATCGACGTCGTCCATGGGATGTACAAGGACGACGACGGCCAGGGAAAAACCATTCCATCGTGGTTGATTGTCGATGCCACCTGTCGGCACCGATTCCCGCTGGGGCCGGTTGCCCCCGGGTATGCGATGCCCGACAGCATGGCAGGCAAGTTTTTCAAAAACGGATTCCTGCATAAGGCTGACACACTGCCTGAACTGGCCGAAAAACTGGAACTCGATCCCGACACCCTGGTGCAGACAATCGAGCGGTTTAATGCCAATGCGGTCAAGGGGTTAGACCCGGATTTCGGCCGCGGCGAAAGTGCGTCGGACCGGTATTATGGCGATCCGCGAGTTGAACCCAATCCCTGCCTGGGGCCGGTCGTGACCGCACCGTTTTACGCCATCCGTATCTGGCCTGGGGACCTGGCAACCAAGGGGGGGCTGGTGACCAATCCGGATGGACAGGTGCTGCGCAAGGACGGATCAGTGATCGAAGGATTGTACAGCGCCGGCAACAACAGCTCTGCGGTAATGGGCCACACTAATCCCGGCGCCGGCGGCACCATCGGACCGGCGCTGACCTTTGGATTCCTGGCGGCCGAACACGTGGCGGCAAACCTGCAGACATCAGACGCTGCGAACGCCGCGTGAACGGCTCGGCCAAACAGGACCTGACCCAGGTCTGGGCGGGCAAGCTGACCACGGCACCGCTGCAATTTGACATGTCCGCCGATCTGGGCGCACCGCCGGAGACAGTCTTTGACGTTATTGCCGATTTCGAAAACATGCCAGACTGGATGCCCGTCATGAACCGGGTCGAAGTGGACAACACGAATGCGGAAAAGCCAGGCCAGGTGGGCAGTGTCCGGGTGATCTACGCGCCGCTGGCACCCAAGCCCACACTGGAGCCGGTCAAGGCGTTCGAACGGCCCAATGTCCTGTCCTATGGCGCCACCGACGAATCGCTGATGGGGATGTATACCGACCACACCGGGATCCTGACCTGCGTGGACAACGGGCAGGGCGGGACGACCTTTCGCTGGGCCACCTATGCCCGACCCGGTCGTAATCCGATCATGCGGTTCTTTGGCCGGCTGATGTTCAAGTTCATGTTCAGCCGCAGTATCCGCAACCTGGAAAAGCGGTTTCCGGTCGGCTGAGCGCTTTTCAGAGCTGGGCGATTACCTCAAACGCACCAAAAATAATCCGCTTGCCGTCAAAAATCTGGTTTCCGTCCGGCTGCATTTCCGGGGCGGACATGACCTTGGGCATGCCCACGTCCCGGACCTCTTTGGATGGCCAGACGACCATGCCCAGGGCAACGGTTTCATCGTCCTGCAAATCAACGGCTTTGGGGAAAGAGGTCAATTGGCCCGGCGGGACCTCGTCGCCCCAGCATTCGAAGGCCTGGATGGCGCCGTTCTGCTTGTACAGATCCAGCAGGACCCCCGCTTTTTCGCGATAGGCGTCCTTGTTGGCGGTTGGTACGGGAATGACATAGCCATCGACATAGGCCATTACGGCCTCCTTTGTGTTGTAAACGGGTAAGTGTTGCGGCCTAACAATATCCCAACGGACATTGGCAGGCAAACGGGTCAGGATAGCGAGCGCGTTGTGTTGTCAGGTGGTGTGACCTGTCGCCCCAGTGCAGCGGTTGCCAGCAGGCCGACTGCCGCCGCCAGCAGGGCAATCGTAACCAAACCAATGCGCTGGCCGCTGCCGAACGTCGGGTCCATTCGAGAAAACAGGATGGCGTACAGGTTGCCGGTGGCAAAAGCCCAGCCGGCCAACAGCCAGCTGGGATCCGGGCGATCCGGGGTCAAACGCCAGGCGCAGGCTGCGATCCACGCGGCCACCAGATAATCATCAATGGACAGCGGCAGGTATTTGCCGGTCTTGACCAGAACCAGGGTTTCGCCGGCGATCAAGGCGATTGCGGCAATCAGTGAATACCAGCGGACGACGGTGATCATGCGCCGGCCCAGTCTGCGGGCTTGGCGTTGCCCTCGGGTTTGAACGGAACCACCATTTGTCCTACGAAGTCCTGGGGATAGTCGTCGATCAGCAGCCCGATTTCGTGAATTTCACGGTCTTCTGGCAGAAACCACGTGCCGAAGATAATGTCCCAGATGATCAGGTTGTTCCCGTAGTTGCGATTGGATTCGTCAATTTCCCGGGAATGATGCCAGCGGTGCAGTTCGGCCATGGAAAACAGGTAGTTGAGCGGGCCCAGCTTGACGTCAATGTTGGCGTGCTGGAACAGGCCATGGATTGAATTAAACACCTGGTACAACGCCAGCGTCTCGGCATTGGTGCCCAGCAGCACAAACGGGATGACCTCGGGTACCAGGAAAATGACCTTTTCGATTGGATGGAAACGGGCTGCATTCAGCCAGTACAGGCGTTTGGGACTGTGGTGGACCGCATGCAGTCGCCACAGGGCAGGAATTTCGTGGGCGGCGCGATGAACCCAGTAACGTCCGAATTCGGCAATCACCAGCATCAGGAACAGTTGCGCGGGCAGGGGCCACGCGTGCGGCCATAATCCGGACCCGAATCGTTCAGCCAGGGCAGCGACCACGGTGACCAGCGCCGCGGCCCAAAGGGGCTGGGCAATCTTGGGGATGGCGATCTGGACCAGGAACATATGCAGCAGATCGGTGCCGACATCTTTCTGGCTTTGCAGCCATTGTGTCCGATAGGGCAGCAGGCGTTCAATGCCGCCGATCAGGAACGCAAACGGAATGGACACGACCAGTACGGCGATGCCGGCTTCGGTACCGGTGTTCATCAAATAATGAACCAGCAGCAGTCCCGCGGTCATGACCACGGGAAAAACAAGCCAGCTGGCTGCGCGGCGAATTGGCGATTGATTCCGGTTGGGCGTATCCCCTGGCATTTGCACCCCCTGATGGCAAAAGTTAAGATAGGGTAACAATGTTTCCCTATCTTGGCAAGGTTTGACTAGTGGTCACTGCACGGACAAACACCGCACCATCCGATCATCGCTCCACCACCGACCAGGACCGTCGAAGAATACGTCCGGAAACGCTGGAAAAACTGCGGCAGGTGGTGATCCGGCAGTTTGCCAGCCGGTTGTACGTTGATGTGGGTATCCGCGAGATTATTCGCGAAGCCGGTGTCAGTCCGAAAACGGTCTACAAGTACTTTGGCAGCAAGGACCAGTTGCTGCTGGCCTGTGTCGAGGCCGACCTGCGCCAATTGCGGTCAGATGTGACGGCAGCGCTGGCAAGCGTGCCAGAGCTTGGGCAAAAACTGGACCGGTTTGTCCAGGTGGTCGCAGATTTCTATGTCAAAAATACGGAAGTGGCGCGGATTGTATTCCTGATGATCCCCGTAGGACGGTGGATGCAGGAACCGGCGTTCCTGCAGGCACATATTCGGCAGCCTTTTGAGAAAATGTTGGTGGCAGCCGCAGAGGACGGCCAAATCCCTGCCGAGGATGTCACCGTTCTAACGGATTTGCTATTGGGAGGCGCCCAGCGGGTGCTGACTTCGTGGTTATTGACCGGTCAGCAGGACCTGCCGGCGACGGTGCGCGTGGTCCAGTCAACCTGGCGTCGGGCAGTTGGTTTGCCTCAGCTGGTTGGCGGCGATCAGTCGCGGCAGTCGTAGGATTCTTCGCGAATGGTCGGGATGTCGCCAGCCAGATATTCGAGGAAAAAGCAGCCGGTAGTCCCGACGCCTTCCCAGGTGCTGAAAAGGTTGCCGTGGGTGGCTGTATCGTTGACACCTTCGCGGGTCAGGACATTCCTGACGATGCCATAGCCGCCGGTCTGGCCGCTGGGCATGTTGGCCCGCAGGCCTGATGACTCCTGAAACGTATTTTCCCGCTGCAGCTCCGGCAGGTCCGGACTGGGAAGACGCAGCGTCAGCCCGGCCTGGTATGCCAGGTCGTAGTTCAGTGGATTCGGCACGGTGCCATCGTCCAGCGCAAATTGCATATAGACGCTGGTCGCGCTCGTATCCGGGATCTCATCGGTATCCAGCAGCCCGGCATAATTGACAGGGTCGCCGCGCTCCAGAATCATCTGTGAAATGCCGACAAAGCGCATAAACCCGGACATCGAGCCGAAATGCGACTCAAACAAGGGCCAA
>JBFJWU010000034.1:0-15693 GCA_041623475.1 bacterium
AAATCAGTTCAATGCAAATGCGGTTACTAATCCAACTGGCGCATCTGGTGTTTTACCTGAGGCCACGGATCCTGGTTGGACTATTAGGGGAAATTCGTTCGCTCAGCCAGGTTGAGGTAATTGCTCGACGTTTGGCAACGATCTTCAGTGGGCGGTTGACGTGAGCGAGGCTGTCATCAGGTCAACATTGACACCGTGCAAGGAATGCCTGACGTTGCTGCCCGCCCAACTGGTCGAAGAAAACGGAAATGTTTATCTTGACCGAACCTGTGACGACCACGGACACCAAAGAGACTATTATTGGAAGAACGCCGACAGGTTTCGCCGGGCACTGAAGTTGACACCGGACCCAACTACCCAGCCGGCGAAAGGTCCGGATCTCAATAATTTCCCGCTGGTGCGTGGCGTATGTATCGATTTGACAACCCGGTGTAATTTGCCCTGTCCGACCTGCTTTGCTGACGCCAATCGCAGTGACAACTGGGAGCCTGATATCAACGAAATCCGGAAACGTCTGCGCGGATTTTCGGGCGATAAACCGATCGTCTATTTGATTGGCGGCGAACCGACTTTGCGCAAAGACCTGCCAGAGATTATTGCAATGCTTGTTACAGAAGGGTTTACGCCAAAATTGGTGACCAACGGGTTGAAGATTGCGGACCCAGAATATTTGAAGACGCTCCACAGGGCCGGATTGCAGTGGGTTTTCCTGCAATTTGATGGTTTTCGCAAAGACACCAGTATCGCGTACAGGTCCCGTGATATCCGGGATTACAAAGAACGGGCAATTCGCAACATGGCGGAGCTGGACATGAAAATCCTGCTTGCGTGCATGGTCGAAAAAGAGTTCAACGACGATGAGCTGGGGGAAATAATCAGATTCGCTGCAGACCACGAACATGTTTGCCAGGTTGCGTTTCTGCCTGCCAGTGACATTGGTCGCAAGGAACTGGTTGGACCAGAGTCCGAAACGATGATGGAAGATGTATTCGTTGGTCTGGAGCAAGGCCTGGACGGTCAGGTTTCAGGTAACGACTTTCTGTCCATGATGCGGATCAATCGCCTGGTTTTTCGCTTGACCCGCAAGGCGGATTTTTTCCCAAAAACCTGTTTTATGAGTATTGCTGTTTTCATTGACCGGGGACGAATTGTCCCGATCAACCGCCTGCTGAACCCAATAAACTGGGTCACAAACTACCGAGCATTGCTGGCGTTGCTGGTCCATGGTTGGCGCCTGCCGTTTTTTGAGAAGTGGCAAAACCGAAATGGATTTCTGGTTATCAACATCGAGAAATTCAGGTCGTCGCACAACTTTGACTGGACGGATGCGCACAGTTGTTCAAAGGTTTACATGCGTCGCGAAGGTTGGACATTAAGCTGCATGCACAATGCCTATACCCGGAACGATTATGATCGCTTTGATTCAGTCCCATCATCTGTACAACAGACGATTCCAGTTGAGCAAATAGGTACAGTTAATGTTGGATAGGCAGGAAATCAGGCGGGACGCAGTGTACGAGTATCGGACTGCTTCATGAAAATTCTGTTGGCAAAGGCCGCGCACATTACCAGTACCCAGGTTGCAATTATTCCTCCACTGGGTTTGCTCTACATTGCCGGATCTATACGCAAGGATCGCCCTGATGACCTGATCAGGATTATTGACTGCAGAATTGAATCAGATCAGGAGTTTAGCCGGATCGTGGCCGAGTGGAAGCCTGATGTAATCGGTATCAGTGCAATTACAGTGGAAAGCGGCCACGCGCTGGAACTTGCGGAAATCAGCAAAGCGGCCAGCCCCGATTCTGTCGTCGTAATGGGCGGTCCACATCCAACCAGCTACAACGACGAGGTTTTGAGCAACCCGAGCGTTGACTATACCGTACTCCACGAGGGGGAGATTACATTCCTCAGGCTGCTTGATGCCCTGGAAAGAGGCGCCCCGGTTGACAATGTAAATGGAATCGGCCTGCGGGACGCAGACGGGCTACCAAGTAGTACCGTGGCGCGTGAATTTGTTCAGGACCTGGACCAGATACCCCACCCGGCCTGGGATATGGTTGATTTTTCCCGCTACGAAAAAGTGAAGTCGATGAGCCTGATTGGCGCACGACGAGTAGCCCCGATTTTCACATCACGGGCATGCCCGTATCGCTGCACCTACTGCCACAATATGTTTGGCAAGAAGTTCCAGAAACGATCCGTCGAAAATGTACTCGATGAAATGGAAATACTGGTTCATCAATATGGTGTCCAGAGATTCGAGATTATCGATGACATTTTCAATATCGACAAGATCCGCACGGCCGAAATCCTTCAGGGAATTTTGGATCGCGGGCTGGATGTGAAGCTTTCGTTCCCCAATGGTCTTCGCGGAGATCTGTTGACGGAGGAACTGGTTGATCTGTTTGCCAGGGCCGGGACAGAATTCGTCAGCCTGGCAATTGAAACGGCAAGCCCAAGGCTGCAGAAATACATTCGGAAGCACATAAAGCTGGATAAAATTCAGGATGTTATCGGCTGGTTTGTCGAGCGCAAAGTCTTTACAAATTGCTTTTATATGTTGGGGTTCCCGACTGAAACAGTGGCCGAAATGAGGCAGACGATTGATTTCGCTTGCCGACAGCCGTCGCATACGGCCATGTTTTTTATCGTGACCCCATTCAATGGTACCGAGCTTGTCGACCAGGTCAAAGATATCGACGCTGACTACCATTTGGACTTTAATCGCTACGCGTACCACGAGACCGACTTGAATGTCAGCGGTAATATCCCGACAAATGTGTTGCAGCGGTCGATTAAAGTCGCTTATCTGCGGTTTCTTTCAAATCCAATTCGACTGTTTCGTCTTGTCAAGGATCACCCCAACAAAAAGTTTCTGTTGCAGATGGCGTGGATGTTGGTGCACCGCATTTTCTTCGACAACCTGAACCACCGGGACATGATAGTTCGCCTGCGAACAGCGGTCGGTCTCGAGAAATCTATAGATCGGGATGGGGAACCGGTCCTTGCAGCAAGCGAAACCAGGGCGAAAGCGGCCTGAATACCCTGCCGATACTAATGCACCCTGCCGGAGTTCTGCTGCGGCAAACCAATTGACCTTAATCCGTGCGCAGAAAAGACAAGCAGCCGGTTGTTCGCAATCAGGCCATCCAGCGGTTTTGGACCCGCATTTCCGATGATCTCTAATGAACCGGGTGAGCCAATAGCGATGTCCCCGGTTCCATAGCTGACGGCAACCAACTGGTCTCCGTATTCAAGCAATCGACGGACTGACAGTAGTCCTGCGTATTGGTCGGGACTGCTAAGGTTCGGAAAATCGTATGAGTGGATCTTAGAGCCGAAGAAATCGGAGACGATAACTCGGCCATTTTGAATAATTATTGCTCCGATCTGAAAATCCAGTTTTCGTGAGGCGACCAATTGTGCGCGATCTGCCGTTCGCATTTCCAATCTCCCTCCTCCGGGTTCGCCTTTGCCCAGGGCCACAATTCCATCTTCGACAGCGGCATTAAAATACAGGTTCCCCTGTTCAGCTAAATTTGCCGACAGGTCCAGCCAGGTCGTCAACTTGTCAGCCCCAAAGCAATATTGGTAAATCAGCGGAATATGGTCTGACAACAATAGATGACAGTCTTCCGAATTACCGAGCGAAACAGAGGAAAGTGGCTTGAATCGGGGCTCCCCAAATGGCACGGTTTCGGCAAATTCCAGTTCGCCATCTTCGGTAATATCGTAAAGAACCAGTTGGTGGCAATTCCAGCCGCCCAGCAGGACACGATGTCCGTCCTGTGAGACCGTCGCTAATTTGACGACACCTAGACGTTTGCCGGTGTTGCTTACCGTTTGCCACCCGACGAAGTGATGAACTGTTGGAAACTCAATTGTGTCATCACCGCACTCGTGCAGCATCATGGTCGAACCGAAAGTCAATAGATAACCAAGTTGCGTGGGAATTACCCGGCGTGGGTGGGACAGCGTTCTCCAATACTCCCTTTGCGATTCAGCCAATTGGCGCGAATTTACGGCCAGGGTCGGGTCATCACCGTCGGGTTCGCCTGGATAGTAGAAGGAGTAGTTTGCCCAGAACATAAGAATTATTGGAACGGCCATTCGCAATCGCAAAACCAACACCGGCCAGCGTCCACCAGTCAGGAATACAATGACCCCAGTCACCAGTACCACCAGCAGGGTTGAATTATCTGCCAGCACAACTACTTTCAGGAATCCTGCGGCTTCAGGAACGTGCGAAAACAGCCAGACCTGGTTTCCCCGATGACCACCAGGGATCAGGATCAGGCCGGATGCCAGAAGGCCGCCAAGTAACAACAACAGGCGGATGAACAGATAGCGCGCACGCCGTGTAATTGCCATGAGTCGACCCGCGAGTCTAATCAACGCGAAGTCGGCAGCCACTGGCAGCAGCCCCGCAACAAGACGCCATACTGGATGAATATGAAGCGTCATCGCGAGCCGTTCGAATATTGCCACAAACAGGTACCATTGCAGCGCGAAAAATATCGAGATTGTCGCTACAACCAATAATCCATTCGCAGGATTCCAGCGGGACGTGCCACCGCCGGGCTCTGCGGATTCATCATCGAACATGCCGACAGCTGACTGATCCTCGTCGATTGAGTTTGAATCAATTGACAACGGTGTGTCGAACCATGCGCATGCCCAACCTGGCGTGACTGATCAGGCTGCGGAGTCCCCTCGCGGAAGTCAATCGGCCAAATACGTATTCGGGGCGGAAGTAAAACTTACGGTAAAACCTGCGTGCGTTTGCGGCTAGCTCATCAGGGGACATAAACTCTGTTTCTCCGGTTGGCATTCCCGACCAGCGAAACTGATCCGGAGACGAGTGCCGGTTAGCCCGTGACTGAATTCTGGCAAACCCTGTACCCGGCAATGGTGTCGCGACGTTGACCTGGACATAATCCAATTTCATTTCGATTGCTGTCCTGATCGATTCTTCGATTGTTTCTACAGATTCTCCCTGCAGACCCACCAGGAATGTTCCGCTGACCTCGATTCCAGCATCGTGGGCCCATCTTGCAGCATCCTGCCCCTGCTGCACCGTTGTCTTCTTTCCAGTTCGCTTCAAAATCTCGTCGGCGCCCGATTCAAAACCAATGCAAATCTGAAAGCAACCTGCCCGCCGCATTGTTTTCAAAAGTTCGGGGTCTACCGTTGCCGCAGTTGCGAAGCAGCGCCAGGACAAATCGATCTTCTGTTGCGTCAGCCGCTCACAAAATTCCAAAACCCTGGTCCGATTTGCCGTAAAGGTGTCGTCGCGAATGCTGACCTCCTTAATGCCGTAACGATGAACCAGTTCCAGTATCTCGACGATTACCAGGTCCAGGGGACGCTCTCGTACACGGAAACCGTTCCAGATGTGCGTGGGGCAAAAATTGCAGGAACTGGAGCATCCTCTGGCTGTTTGCATCGTTGTCGAAGGCAGGCGCTGGCTGAAGGGAACTAAATACTTTTCCAGCGGCAAAAGATTTCTCGCCGGAGGGGGCTGTGTAATCCAATCGGTCGGCAATGACCTTTCTGTCTGGACCAACTTTCCTTCTTCAAGCCAGGAGAGGTTGTGTATGTTTGTTCGATCAACACCAGCGGCCAATTGCGCGACCGTGGATTCCGGTTCAGCCGTCAAGGCAAAATCGACCAGCCCGCTGGAAAGAGGCCGGTCGGGACCGGCAGCAATATTTGGTCCACCGATGAGTAGTTGTGCGTTCGGTACGTTCTCCCGGAGTTGTCGCATCAACTCCAGGTCATCGCTCAGACTACCCCAGGCGGACGGCACAA
Source organism: bacterium (assembly GCA_041623475.1). Lineage (GTDB taxonomy): Bacteria > J088 > J088 > J088 > J088 > JBFJWU01. Next base: position 5,815 of record JBFJWU010000034.1, read on the forward strand.
AAATGAATTGCGGATTCGTTTCTTTCAGCCGTTTTGACAATTCCACGTGAGGAATTCCCAATACATTGGCAGGAATCAGGGTAACCGTGGTGCCCTGTGACTCAAGCAGTGATGCAGTGAAGGCAAGCTCGAGCGGTGGGTACGCGCAGGAAAGGGGTACTTCGCCACCAAAATTGTCGCGCAGGAAATTTACTTTTCGTCCGGCGATAACTGCGCAGGGGTCGACCAGCGCGACCTGCGCTGGCGCAAACAGGTCCAGACTTTTCACGAGCCGCCTGTCGAAAATGCCCCGTGGGCGTACAGTTTGCTAGCGCACCATTCGGCAAACTCGGGGGCATACTTGTGAACTTGAATTCCGGATCGGTAAACAAAGTTCTGGGCAGTGTAACGCCTGGCGCGATTATCTGCGTAACGCCAGAATTCACTGTCGGATCCATCGCGGTCTGTTTCGGGCATCGGGATGTCGCTCCACCAGAAGCTTGACTCCTTGAGGATCGTATTCGTTCGCTCGGCGACATAATTGACAAAATCGGCGTAATCTTTTGACTGGTCGCAGTAGGTTTGTGAATACTCAAGCTGGGTAACATACCGACCTGTCGACTCGGCTTTTCTGATTTGCCGGACCAGTTCGTCGCGGTCCCGCATTTGAAGCGATGTCGTGTGGAAGTCGTCTACCGAAAATGCCAGCGTGCCGCCACGGAATGCGTTTATGATCAAATCCAGCGTGCCCGGCTTTGGCGGGGCAGCAAGCTCGTAATAGACACGAAGGTTGTAGGATCCGCCGTACACAATCTCGGTATAGGATTCCGGCATCAGCCCCGCCACATCCCAGAAGATGTTGACGTAGTTCAGGTCCGGGTTGCGTGACAGTTGCTCCAAATGGTCACGTTCCACATCTGCCGATCGAATGACTGGTGGCCTCTTGAAAAAGGTCTGTTGCGCCCGGGGCGAGCCAATGCAATGGTCGCAAGCCAACGGGCAACCCTTGAAAGCCATTGAAAAAGGATGGGTTGAAAAGACCCGATTACCGCGTCGGCGGTGATAGCCTAATACGTCCCGTTTGAATGACGGAAAGAAATCCCAGTTTTCGTAATGCAGTTGATCAAATAACGCCGGACTGGTTGTTTGCTTCCACGCGGTAGAAAAATCTGCGTGCACGATATTGGGAATCGCCTGGATATCGCCACCGTCCAGAATTGCTGCAACAAGCCAGGCCAGGGCATCCTCGGCATCGCCACGAATGACAAAATCGAATTCTGTGTAACGCGAAACCTGCGACGCAAACGTGGATGCCGTCAAACCGCCACCGATGATCTTAAGATCCCGGTTAATTCGCCTGGCCAGGGTTGCAAATTCGATGGCACCAGGCAGTGTCAGGTACCAATGAGCGTCGATGATCAGGACCTCGGCTGATCGTAGCGCATCGGCCGTTATTTCAGAATGATAATATCCCCGCACCGGGTAGGGAATTCTCTCGATCATTGCCGGCAATGAAAGTGGAATGATTTCGCGCATCATCATTTGGGATTTCGGGTGGACATAGATGACCCTGGCGGGTTCAACCGAATGCTTCATCAGGCGTACCAATCGGGCTCGACCAGTCGGGTGTACCGAGTCCCGCGAAATGGATTCAGGCCTTTGGCCAGCGAGCTGAGGAATATTTTCAGACTGATTCGCAGCCACCAGATGTACATATTCCGTCGATATTTTGAACGGGAAAAAAGTCCCTTCAGGAGCCAGGGAATAGAAACAAAGCTGCGATTCAGTCGGTAGATTTCCGTTTCGATCTGCTCGCGGGACATAGACTCCGATCGCATGACTGGTGTGGCCAGGTCAAAGTAATCAAAGTCTGTGATTTCGAGCCACCCCTTTTCGACAGCTTCGTCATAGACCGCCGTGCCGGGGAACGGTGTCAGCGGATGAAAGGCCGGGTAATCTGGCTTGAGGGTCCGCGCAAATTCAAGTTGCCGGCGCATGGACTCAGGCGTTTCCTTGCGGTCACCAACGATAAACGTTGCCTGGCGAAATATCTTCGGATACTCATCGCGCAAGATTCGGAAAGTCTTCTGGGTACGGTCGTTGGAGTAAAATTTCTTGCGCCACTCACCCAGCGCGTCGTCTTCAATTCGTTCTACGCCGATGCACGTATGTGACAGGCCGCTGTCGACCAGTTTCCTCAGGACACCGTTTTCGTGGTCGCGCAGGATAAAGTCGGCACGAACAAATGCCATGTATGTCAGGTCATCGTAACCACGCGCCATCAGCGCATCGGCGAAATCGCTGCACCAGTTGGGGTCCACATTAAATGTAGGGTCGGTAAAAATCAGGCACTTCTTGTCATACTTCTCGTACAGCAGTTCGATTTCGGCCATCATTCGATCCACCGATTTTGTTCGCCATTTGGGCGCCAGGACTTCCTGCCGGCAGCCGTGTTCGTCGGTGGTCACTTTGCGCACGGCATCCTGCGTCCACCAGACGCAGAATGAACACCGCGCGGGGCAGCCTCGGCTGTGATGAATGGTCGTACCGCCGTTGCTAAACAGGTATTTCGCTTTGCCGTATTTGTCCATTGGCATCAGGTCATAGGCGGGGATGGGCAGGTCATCAAGGTCCTCGACCAGCGCCCGCGGGGCAGTGTACTGGACCTGCCGTCCGTCCCACCAGGCGATACCGTCAACCTGACGCGCATCGGCAAGCGTTCCGTCTTCCAGGGTTCGCGCGATCTGTTGCATGGTGATTTCGCCTTCGCCGCGAACGATCAGGTCGATGGGGTGCTGCCTAAGGTAAAGTTCGTCGACGTTGGTAAAGTGCCCGCCGCCGAGAACCGTGATGACCGATGAATCAATTTCCTTGACAGTCCTGACCAGGCGAATAACCTCGGATGCGTAGGTCGCATGGTTTTCGCCGGCCGCAACGACCGCTGGGTCGAAATCCCGAATCTCCTGTTCCAGTCGGCGCCAGCCCATCTTTTCCGGCATGCAGTCAATGACACGAACGTCGTGGCCGTCCTGGCGCAGTACGGCAGCCAGAGCCGGCAGGGCCTGGGGCATCAGGAAGTTGTCCTGTTCGTTCATGAATGGCCAAAGTTTTCGTGGGGGCGCAACCAGCAGGACCTTCATGGCTGCTCCGGCTTTCGGGCGGTTGCCAGCAGCACCCGCCCCAGTCCTGCCAGGTCTGGCACGCCGGACATATGGATATCCAGCTGGATTATTTTTTCAACGGTTTTTGGGTCAGAAAGGTCCAACTGTTCCAGCCGGTTTTGAAACGGCCCGTCGACCACGAAATGCGAAGTCTGTATTTCGATATCGCCGAATCCGGCAGCTTCGATCAGGCCGTAAAGTGATTCGGTCGTGTAATAGGTCACGTCATAGTCGTCATCGATGCGACAGCGCGCCCGGGACATCACTTCCGGGATTTCGACGGCGGGAATCCGGTGATCCGCGCAGACGGCACCGACCAATGCCTCCACAGATACTGCCAGCATTCCGCCGGGCCTCAGGATTCGTAGAAACTCGGCAAGAACGTGTTCGGGATGATCGATGTAGCAAATGGTCTCAATGCAGAAACATGCATCGACCGACTCATCGTCCAGAAAACGAAGCCTGTCCAGCGGCGAGCAGTTCAATTGCAGTCGATCCAGATCCCAGTTATTTCGCAGCGCGTGGGCTACCAGTCGTTTCAACGCCGAAGGCGAACCATCGACACCGTGGACCATCCGACCTGCAGCCTGCAGGTCGCCGATAAATCGTCCGATACCGCATCCGGCATCGACAATTGCTGCATCAGCAGGAAGTGCTTCGAGCCATTGACCGAGCTGCTGCAGGTAGATACGGCGTTGAATATCCTTCAGGGCGTGGGCCGGGCTGTCAGGGTGGAGAAAATCAAACCAGTCCCCAAGATCAGGCCAGCGCCGTTCGTAGCTGCTTACATACTCGCCCGGATCAGGGTGCGGTCCGGTATCCAGGCTGGGGCGTATTTCCAGTGTTCCCTGTTTATCCAGTTCCAGGATCGACCTGGCCAGGTCGACCAGCGGTGGGCGACTGGTGTCCAGCAGGATATTCAAGTCAAACCCTTCGCCCAGTTCGTGCAATTGCTGCGCCACGGGTGCGGGGCAGTTTCCTGTCCCGTAAACCTGAAACCCCGAAAGTATGTCTGCGTCGCCTGTGTCCATCCGCCAGTTACCCCGCCTCCACAATGGCGCATTGTTGTTGCCGTACCGGTTATGATTATAGTAACCAGTTGGCGCGATGGCCTGCCGCTTTTGTTGGCAGCGCCTTGTGTGGCCAACTGGCTTTGAAACGTTGTTTGGTTGGCTGTCCCTGATGGGACAGGAGGGAGGTCGGCGATCAAAGTCCTGCTGCTGAATACATTTCAACGTCCGGAAACGACAGCGGGGGCGTACAAGCGCTTTCTGTCACCAATGCCGCCGATCACAATTGCCTATCTGGCGGCTGCACTGGAAGAAGCCGGTGTGGACGTTGAGTTCTACGATGACGTCGTGCATCACGGCGATCAGGCGCAGTTGGAATCTGTCCTGAAGCGGGCGCGTCCCGATCTGGTCGGGATATCAGTTGTCACGGGAACTATTGCTGGCGCCGAAAGGGCGGCAACTATCGTTCGACAGGCATCGCCTGATTCGCGAATCGTAATGGGAAATATCCACGCAGACCTGTTTTACGAGCAGATGCTGCGTTCGGGCCTGGCGGACTTTGTCGTTCATAACGAGGGCGAAGTGACCCTGGTTGAACTTGTTCGGGAAATGGCTGCTGCGCAACCGGATTTTTCCCGGGTCGCGGGGATTTCGTTTATCGACGGCGAAACAGTTATCAAGAATGACGTCCGCCCTTTTGTCGACGACCTGGATACGCTGCCGTTTCCGGCGTGGCATCTTTTTCCGCTGGACAAGTACAAAATTTTTAATTTCGCGCGGGTCAAATCACCCGGGATGCTGGTTTTGGGTTCGCGTGGTTGCCCGTTCAACTGCACATACTGTTCCCTGGTCGTGAACGAGGGAACAAAACGCCGTCGGCGTACGGTCAACAACATTGTCGACGAATGCGAGTGGCTTTACGACAAGTTTGGCTATAAGCAGGCATCATTTATCGATCCGATCTTTCCATTTTATCGGCAGGAAGGGTTTGAGTTTGCGGCAGAAATGGAGCGTCGGGGCCTGGCCAAAGACATGGTTTGGATAACCGAAACCCGGGTTGACCTGGTAGATGACGAACTGATGGCCGCCATGTATCAGGGGGGGTTGCGTCGCGTCATGTTTGGTTTTGAAACCGGCAGCCAGGAGCAACTGAAGCGGATCCGGAAGGGCGCAAAGATCGACCGCGGCGTTGAGGCGGCACTTTCGGCGAAGAAGGCGGGAGTCAGTGTCGTCGGTTTTTTCATGATTGGCATTCCGGGATCTACCCACGAGGATATCGAATGCACCATCGAATATGCCAGCAATGTTCTGGATATCGATTTTGCGAAGTTTACTGTTTTTGTGCCATATCCTGGCACCCCCGAGTACGCCCGATTGCTGGAGGAAGGTTCCATGCCCGAGCCGGAAAACTGGGATCGTTTTACAAGCTATCCAACAAAATCCCGGCCGCCGGCATACCTGCCTGACGGAATGTCCGTCGATGACATTATTCGGTACCAGCGCAGGGCGTATCTGTCATTTTATGTTCGTCCGCGAATGATTATGCACCAGTTATTCAAAGTCCGGACGCTGGGACTTAAAGACATGTTTGATGGACTGAGACTGATGTCGCCGGTATCGGTCCGCACCTGATGCGGATGTTATCGGTAACCATTCGTTGACATGAGCATTAACGCTGGCTAAAATCTAAATGTACCTGCGAGGAGCAAGATGCGAGATCTACTCAAAAATAACTGGTGGCCGGCACCCAAGCCAGCACCAGGCCCACCAGAACCGAATCCCGAATCCTGATTGCCTGTCGCGGCCGTCTATTGGTCAGCGACAAGAATCAAGATCGGCTGACGGAGCCTGCGCCGGATGAAACATCCGGTCGCAAAAGATCTGCCATGACAATTACGGGTACCGGAGCATGACCCGGGTACTTTTTGTCAGTCCGCCCAGGTGGAACGAGACGCTGTACCCTGCGATGGGGGCGATGGGCGGGATGGTCAAGCTTCCGCCTATCGGGATGCTGTTTATTGCGGCGCAGCTTCGCAAGCAGTTAGGCAGCGATTGCCGACTGTTTGATTACAACATTTACGATCAGCAGGATTATTCGCTGATCGATTCCGTCCTGCGCGCCTTTCAGCCGGATGTCGTCGGGATTACAACCTATAGTTTTATCGTCTATGACGTCTACCGGGTAGCGCAACGCATCCGCGAGGTACTGCCGTCCGCCAAAATTGTTATGGGCGGGAAACACGTCCAGTTATATCCCCGGGAAACACTGCGCCAACCATTTGTCGATTACCTGGTCCAGGGTGATGGCGAGGTCGCAATGACCGAACTGGTGCGCAGTATCGAAGGCGGGGAGCTGCACCCGACTGACATCCAGGGTGTCTGGTTTCGTCACACGTCAGGCGAAATTCATGAGGGCGGGGTGGCCGACACAGTGACCGAGCTGGATCAGTTGCCCCCGCCCGATATCTCATTGATTGATCAAGGCAGACGCAAGCGCTATGGATACAAATTCGGCGCTGGCGGCCTGGAAGCGACGATGTACACGTCCCGTGGCTGTCCGTGGAAATGCAGTTACTGCATGAGCGCATATTCAGACCACCGGTATTACTATCACAGCCCCGGCTATGTTCTGGACGAAATCGAACGCTATGTCAACGATGGCTACCAGGTGATCCATTTCATGGATGACCATTTCAACCTGAATATCAACCGGGCCAAGGAAATCTGCCAGGGAATTATTGATCGTAAATTACCGATCACCTGGACGATGCGTGGATCGGCCAAGTTTGTTGACCGGGAACTGGCAAACCTGCTGGCCGAAAGCCACTGCGAGCGACTGAACCTGGGCGTCGAAAGTGCCAACGAGGGGGTACTGAACACCTTTGATCGATTTACCAAAACGGAACAGGTACGGCAGGCATTTGAGCAGCTGGATGGCCGGGGAATCGCCCTGGCGGGTTACTTTATTCTGGGATTTCCCCAGGAATCCAGGGAAATGGCATGGAATTCTGTGGAGCTGGCAGTCTCGCTGCCGATTGACTATGCCCAGTTTTCGGTCCTGTTTCCTGCGCCCGGGACCCCCTACCTGCACAAATTGCTGGACGCAGGTGTCCTGGCGCAGGATCCGTACGCGGACTATTCAGAGTCGCCGCAGAAGGTTTTCAAGCTGCCTTATTATGGCGAGACCCTGACCGAAACAGAGGTTGCCGCGCTGATTGAGGATGCCTATCGCAGGTTTTATCTGCGGCCAAGCCTGGTGGCAAGGCACCTGCGCAAACTGCGAAGCCCCAGGGAACTGTGGACCAAGTCAAAACTGGGCGTGCAGCTGGCCTATTTTTCCGGCCGGAAATTATTAACGGGGGCCCAGACCAATTGGGAGGCAACCCCAAGGCACCGTAATGACCTGGTCGGGGACGGATTAAGCGTCGTCAAACTTTATCACTGATCCCGGCGTTATCTGGCCCAGTCCCAGAATTGCCCGCGAACGTGGCTAGAAGTTTGTCCTTAAACAATATTGGCTGAGCCGGTGCCAGGTAGTCATCAATGCCGGATCCAAACAGGCGCTGCCGTCGAGTCAGGATGGCCAGGTCTTCTGCCAGTGTTTTCTGGTTGGCGCGGCGAACGATCTGTTCCAGCATGCGGCGCATCGGCCAGGCCCAGATCGGCAGGTCCAGGCTTATCCGGGTACAAATTGTGCACTGGGCCTTATCGGTGTCGCTGGCAGCAATCTTTGATTCTGCGGTCACAGGTCCAATTGGTGAGCTCATGACCTGGATAATATCGCCGGGCGGGTTGTAGCGAATGGTTTGCCGTACTGTCCGCCGGGCCGGCCAGCGTCCAACCGTGTACTGCACTTCAATCTCGTCCGGCTGCGAACTGGTGAGCTTTGGGTTATGAATTGCTGAATGAATGACCAGGTGTTCCATGTCAAAATAGTTCGCCACGACCTGTGGCAGCGACGCGGGCACGATTTTGTCAATCGTAAAACGGTGGATCACAGAACTGGGGCGGTCACGATCAGTTGGTCGCCATTCTCCTGCCATGGAAGGGGGACCAGGCGTCCGGCAAAAACATTTTCCCGGGCGTTATCCGGTGCACTACCGTAAAGGCCCTGGCCCTGAATGGTCCGACATTGGCCTGATGCCAGGTCGAACTCATAATTGTGCCAAGGGCAGCGAACAACCTGATCTGCAATCCTTGCTTCCAGCAGGGGCCCGCCCAGATGCGGGCAGACACCGCTGTAAACACGAATTCCATCGGTGGTTGCTACGGCCAGGATTTCCGTTGTTCCATCGTCATATCTGACGATTTTCCGGTCTTGGATTTCGGCGATTGACAGGGATACTTCGACTGTCCTGCTGGCCCGTCCGGCGGCTGTCGTATTCAGCTTTCGTACCAGGCCGGTTTCCAGAGGGTGTTGACACCGCCGAAACCGCGGAAATGATGGCGGCCCCTTACGGCGTCCCAGGCGTCGCGGACCAGCACCCGGTTCAAGCTCATGAAAAACCAGATGTGAAGCTTGCGCCGCATCTCGTGGCGACTGACCATCCGGCTGAAATAACGCAGCGGCTTTCTCGCAACGAAGTTTTTCTGGCACCACGTCGTCCAATAGGCGACTTCTTCCCTGGTCAAGTGTTCCGTCGGCATGATGGGATAGAACATGTCGTACTTGGAAAAGTCGTGTTCTTCGATCCAGCCCTTGACGATCGCTTCGTCGTAAAGGGGCGTGCCAGGGAAGGGCGTGCACGGATGGAACGCCGCAAAATCAAAGTCAGCACGGTGAGCCAGGTTCAGCAGTCCCTTGATGCTGTCAGCTGTATCAGACCGAATCCCGGTAATGATGGTCCCCTGGCGAAAGACTTCTGGATATTTATTTTTCATTAACTGGAACGCTTCGACAGTGACGTCGTCACCGTAGTTATGCTTCGCAAGCCAGTTAAGGTCTGTTGATTCGCCTCGTTCAACACCAACCAGGACATGGCGCAGGCCTGCGCGGACGTATTTTTCGGCAACGCCGAGCTTTTCCTGTTTCAGAAACTGGTCGATGCGGAAAAATGCCCACCAGCCCAGCTTGTACTCCCGGCGAATGACTTCCTCGCTGAACGCATCCAGCCATTCGGGATCCAGGTTCCACGTCGGGTCAACCCAGAACAGGTAGCGAATGCCATATTTGTGATACAGGACATCAATTTCTTCGATAACCTGCTCGACGCTCTTCGAGCGGTAAAACGTATCGTGCTTGACAACGCCGTTGGCCTGACGGGTGTGGCGCGCTTCCAACGCAATCCAACTGCAGAACTTGCAGGTATCAATACATCCTCTTCCGCGCTGGATCGTTGCCGCCCGCGGCCATAACTTTCCAAATGGAGCGTAGTTGCCAATGTCGGCCAGGTCATAGGCTGGCATTGGCATCTCGGTCATGTCAATCACCGGTTCGCCGAGGCGATTTTCGACCATCGTGCCGTTCTGGATGTAGCAAAGGTTGGTCACGTCGTCGAGGGCACGCCCGTTCAACAAGGATCCCAGCAATTGCTCCATGGGCAATTCACCCTCATATCGAATGACGTAATCCAATGATGGACAATGGTCAAACGTCCATTGGGGCATCGCACTGTACAAGTGGCCGCCAGCAATGGTAATAACTCCTGGATCGACTTCTTTTGCCAAATTCAAGGCACGAATACCCTCGTGCCCGTATACGGTCTTCTCGCCGACACATACGATGTCCG
>JBFJWU010000035.1:0-15604 GCA_041623475.1 bacterium
GCAATCGTGTCCAGCTCGACCGTGGTTTCAAATGACACCTGCTGGCCAGCTGCATTGAGGGCCGTGACGCAGATTGTTTTGTCGCCGTCACCGGCCGACAACATCCAGGGGAGAGCAGCGGAAAATGTCTGCAACGGACCATACGTGCACGAATCACCTGACGCGACATCGCCCAGGCCCATTTGATTGGCGTTGAATGCAGAGACCTGCAGGTTAATATTGCGATTCGCGACCAAGGCACCCTCGACAATATTGACGAAGCCGGTCAACGGCAGCAACGTGACCGTTTCGACGATGGCGGGTTCTGCGTCGCCTGCCGTTTCGATGTCCGAGTCCGGAATTGATCGCTGTTCGCGGGTATAACCCTGGCGTTCGACTGTTACTTCAACGTTGCGGCTGCGGCGCGGGACCCTTGTCTGGTAGCCGCCGTCAGCCCGAACGGTTGTATCTGCCCTGTCGAACGGGTTTTGCAGGTCAAGTCCCGCGTCCGGACAGGTCAAGCCCTGTGGCGGAGTCGTATCCAGATCACCATCCAGTTCGATCGATGATCCGGTCGGGCGTTCGCCATCCGACAGGTCCACGTTTCCCTGGACGGGAATGGTTTCCTGAAGCAGGACAATTGGATCCAGGGCTACGTTCTGGTCACCGTTGTTTACAACAGTTGCGACGGCAGAATCAAAGCCTTCTGCACCGACTGAAAGTTGATAGGCACCCGGAACCAGTCCTGTGAACAAAAACGACCCGTCGTCATCGGTGTCCACCGTCTGTCCTTGATCCGGACCCGACAGTGTTATTGAAACTCCCTGGCATGCACCCAGCGCTTCCAATTCAACCGTTCCGGAAATCTGACCGGAATCGATAACGGCCGACGTTGCCGCGCTCGATGTCGCACTGGTTGTTGCGGGGACCTCACGAATAATCTCAGTCGTCTTTTTGCCGCACGCGACTGTTGCATTCAGCGTGACCATTAGTACAATCAGTTTGCTCAGCTTCATCTCGTTCGGGCCTCCATCGGGCGATTCAGCAGATTCTGTGGCTTATTCTAGTCGGGTGTGCAAATGCGCATGGAAAAAATATTACCGTCGCGGGACACTGTTGTTATGAAAACGGTTCTTGCAGACATTACGACCGGCAGCGGCAAGCAATATGCGATGGTTGTGACGATGTTGTATGACTCGGCAGACGGGTGGTCCGGCTTTGTGTCGCTGACAAATGAGCGGATCGACGAAGCGACCGAAGGTGCCCTGTTGACGTTTCGGCTGCCTGATGGGCGCGGCGGCCAGGCCGTTGTGACCGATGTCGAGAACGGTCGGGTTATTTCTTTCGAAGGTACAGGGCCGCTGGCCTGAATCCCGCACAGTTCAGTTTGATCACTGCCGGTCCGACGGCAAACCCACCAGGCTAATTGACAACGATTATCAAGAAGCGTACACTGCGTTTTCTAATTGAAAACGGTTTTCATTTTCACTAAGGGATCGGGATTGACTCAATCCCGGGGCCGAAGACAAGGAAACATAATGGCATCAGCATTATTGATTACCCTTCGAGAGGGGCTTGAGGCCGCGCTGATTATCAGCATCATCCTGGCTTACCTGACCCGGATCGGACAGGGACATCAGTCGCGACTGATCTGGCAGGGGTTCTGGTCGGCGATTGCGACCAGCGCTGTCGTCGGCGCGATCCTGTTCTTTACGATCGGCGAGTTCACCGGTGCAGCCGAAAAGATTTTTGAAGGCATCGCCATGGTAACGGCGGCTGCGTTGTTGACGTGGATGATCTTCTGGATGCGGGGCCGGGCCCAGTCGATCCGCTCGGATCTGGAGGCAGGGGTCGATCAGGCATTGCAGGCGGGCACTGGGTGGCCAATTTTTGTGCTGGCATACATTTCCGTCGCCCGGGAAGGGATTGAAACGGTCGTGTTCCTGTTTGCAGCCAGTCGTGAAGATACGGCGGTTGCGACATTTACAGGCGCGGCAATCGGACTGGTGATCTCTGTCGGCATCGGTGTCGCCCTGTACCGCGGAATCCGGGTCCTGAATTTGAAGACGTTGTTCCAGGTCACCGGTCTGTTGCTGATCTTGTTTGCTGCCGGTGTCTTTGCCCACGGGATTCACGAGTTCCAGGAGGCAGGAACGCTGCCCGTATTTGTCAAGGAAGCCTGGAATACGAACCACATTCTGCACGACAAGGGCACAGTCGGTTCGTTGTTGCGAGCCGCGTTTGGATACAACGGCAATCCGACATTGCTGGAGGCCGTCGCGTATTTCGGTTATCTGTTGCCAGCTTTGTTCTTTTATTTTCGTCCTCAGTCCGGAGCCGCAGCAAACACAGCGCATTCGGTTGCCGCTGATGGCGGAGCCAGCTGATTTTGATTGATTCAGGAGGGTTCTGATGAACATTAAACTACGACTAAAAGCATCAGCCGCGTGTCTGTTACTGACCGCGAGTCTGGCGGCAACTGGCTGTCACAACAGTGGCTCCCGCCAGGAGGTTGTGGTCAACACTGACCACGTGTCGGTAACCAATGTAACGGTTCCGGATACCTACGACTTTGCATCGAAATTAACCGTTGGCACGAGCAGTGTCAGCTACACGGGGCAGGTCCAGCGACAATTGCTGATCGCTGGACTGAAGGCACACATTGATGGCCTGGGGGCGCGGGCGGATATTGGCGTGCTGTCCGAAGTTGAAGTGACGCAGGAGTTTCTGGGCTTTTTCGATTTCGATCCGGACACCAATGGAGACCTGGACATTCCAATAGTTACCGAACCCGACGCTCTCCAGAATCGGTATACAGATGTATCTGGCAGCAACCTGCGCGAGAAAATCGCAGGTAACGATCCGGTTGGCCAACACCGTGACTGGGCAACCGACATGATCGGCTGGGTTCAGGCCGGGGTTGATACGCCTGAAAGCCTGGTCGAGACCTGGTTTGAGGAGCTTGCCCAACGGGTTGCTGATCATTCATTGAATGGACCCGCGACTGCCGCAGTCGGAACTACGTGGGTCACGCTGGAATCGCCCACGGTATCCAGCGAGGGATTGGACTATGGACAGTTGCTGGCCAAGTTCCTGGCAGGTGCGGTGGCGTATTCGCAGGGAACTGATGACTATCTGGATACCGATACGGCTGGCAAGGGGACTCTGGCGGACAACACCGGACCTGATGACGACGGGGACCCATACACGGCGCTGGAGCATGCCTGGGACGAGGGGTTTGGCTATTTCGGTGCTGCGCGTGATTACCTGGCCTATACAGACGAAGAAATCGCAGGCAAGGGGGGGCGTGAAGAGTACCAAAACGGCTACCACGATACAGATGGGGACGGCAGGGTTGACTTTAGATCCGAGTACAACTTCGGCCATTCAGTCAACGCAGCCAAACGGGACCTGGGTAGCACGGATACGTCCAGAACAGACTTTACGCGCCAGGCGTGGGATGCGTTTGTGACCGGTCGTGCATTGATTGCCGCGATTGTTTCGACGCCGACCGAGGCCCAGCAAATGGAGCTGGATTCGCTGGCGGAGGCGGCGCGACTGAGCTGGGAACTGGCCATTGCGTCGACGGTGATTCACTACATCAACGAAACGCTGGCAGATGCCCAGAGCCTGGAAGCAGACCCGGATATGGACTGGGAGCGACTGGCCGGCTACGCAAAGCACTATTCCGAGTTGAAGGGCTTTGCGTTGTCGTTGCAGTTCAATCCGGTTTCGATGATGTCGCAAGACGACCAGATCAGAATGCATGACTTGATTGGCCAGGCACCTGTGCTGGCGACTGGGACAACATTGACCAGGTTCCAGGATGACCTGACGGATGCCAGGACATTGATTCAATCCGTCTACGGCGATGGGAACGGCTTTACAGATGACGCGGTAGCAGCGTGGTAGTGGTTGGTGGCCGCCGTCCCGTTTTCCTGACGTTCGCAATGGTTATTGCTGCCGCCACTTTGGCGCAGTCCGGATGTGTAACTGACAGCGGGTCGACAGGGCCGGATCCGGCGCCAGGCAGCTACGATCGATTGGCACTGGTCAATGACGTTGCCACCAGGGTTATCGCGCCAGCGTATGCGCAGGCAGCGACCCAGGCAGCGGCCCTGGTGACTGCCGTTACGAAATGGAAGTCTTCGGTGTCCGGTGCGGATGCATTGACCACAGAGACACTTGGCGATGCTCGTCAGGCGTGGCTTGACACGATGAGCCGATGGCAGGTCATAGAAGTTGTCCAAATGGGGCCCGCCGCTCCTCCAGGTGCGGATCCTGCCGGCGCCGGGGGCAGGGACGAAATTTATTCCTGGCCGACGGTCAATCCATGCCGGGTGGATCAGGAAGTCGCGGCGAATGAATTCGAGTCAACTGATTTCATCGAACAGTCGCTGGTCAATGTTTATGGTCTGGATGCACTGGAATACCTGTTGTTCAACGACAGCATGGCCAATACATGCCCGGAGTCCGCAAATCTGAATGTGACCGGTGAATGGGATGCCCTGGGCCAGGCCACAATTGCCAATCGTCGTGCTGGATACGCGGTGGTCGTCGCAGAAGATATCGAATCCAGGGCCAGGGAGCTGAATGCGTTCTGGGCGGACAACGCCGGCAACTTGACGGGCAACGGGAGCACATCGGTTTACGGGGACGTTGATGCTGCCGTGAACGCCCTGTTCCGGGCTCTGTTTTATGTCGAATCGGTCGTGCAGGATGAGAAGCTTGCAATTCCGGCAGGCATCGTGGCGACTTGTCCTCAGGAGACCTGTCCCGAACTGGTTGAATCACCCTGGTCCGGTGTGCCTGGTGCGCACGTGCGAACGAATCTGGAGACTGTCTTTGAGGTGATGTTTGGTGGCGGGCACGATTTTGAGGCGGCGTTGAAAGAGCTGGATGCCGCAGAGCTGGCCGGGCAATTGCGAGAGTCCCTGGCGATGGCCGTTTCAGCCGCGTCGGAGACACCGGTGGACTACAGCGCCGCCCTGCGGGATGATCCGGATGCCCTGGACTCACTGCACGCCAGTGTGAAAACGTTCAACGATCTGTTGCGTGGCGAGATGGTTGTCCGGATGATGCTGCAGATTCCATCTGAAGCCGCAGGAGATACAGACTGACCGCCGTGCGCGATTGGCGGGACATCCTCGCAGGAATTGCCGCCCCGCTGCAATCATTTGCAGATCCGGGTCAGCGACTGTTCTGGCTGGCCTTGATCGGCAGCCTTGTGCTGGCATTGTTTGTGTTCGTGATGACCCGGCCCAGAGGGCGACCCATCCGTGGGTCAGACTTCCTTGCGTTTCTGTTCCCACGAGACGTCTGGCTGCACCCGTCAGCGCTGATGGACGTGCGACTGATGTTTGCCAAGGCGGCTCTGCGGACAGTGTTTGTTGCTCCCTGGGCCGTTTCTGCGTACGGATTGGCCGTTGCCACAGCGTCGATACTGAACCACCATTTTGGACTGGCGGACGACAGCACCTGGCCCTCGGTTTGGGTCACAACTGTATACACAGTCGTGTTATTCGTGGCGTGGGATGCCAGTCGATACCTTGTGCATCGCCTGATGCACCGAATCCCGTCATTGTGGGAATTTCACAAGGTGCACCATTCGGCAGAGGTCCTGACCCCATTTACCCTATACCGAACCCATCCCGTCGAAAGTTTCCTGTTCACTTTGCGTGGGACGCTGGTCACGGGCCTGGTGACCGGCGTGTTCTTCTATCTATTTCAGGGCCAGGCCGTTGAGGCCCAGTTTCTGGGTGTGAATGCACTGGGATTCCTGTTCAATGCCGCCGGGGGCAACCTTCGGCATTCTCACATCTGGTTGTCGTATGGTCGCCGATTGGAGCACTTGCTGATCAGCCCGGCGCAGCACCAGATCCATCACAGTAGTGACCCACGCCATTTTGATCGAAACTTCGGGACCTGGCTGGCAATCTGGGACTGGGTCGGTAATAGCCTGGTGGTTACCGATCGGCACCAGCAAGCGCTTCGGTTTGGCGTTGGTGATGACCAGCAGAACCACGATCCGCGCAGCGTTACGTCGGCACTGGTTGGACCGGTGCGGACCGCGATCGGTCGTGCCGCAGTGACGATGACGTTGAAGCCGGCGGCATTGGTCCTGACGGTCGCAACAATCGTTCTGATTGCCGTGAATGCGTGGGGGCAGTCGGTAACGGATTCATCGGTGGGTGCCCCGGTTGAGCAGGCGGCCGGACCGTTGACCGATTCTGATCCTGAACCATTTATTTTCGTACCGGACGGGACCGAAACCGGGGCTGAACAGGTGACCGGGTCAGCTTCGCCGGCAGCGCCGCCTGCGTACGACTTGCGATTGGACACAATTTCGATCATTGGTCGTGCCGCCGATTTGCCACGGATAGCCGGATCAGCGCATGTCGTTGGCCAGAGCGAGCTGGAGCGGAATGAAAGTAACGACATCCACGATGTCCTGGGTTCGACACCAGGTGTATACGTCCGAGGTGAAGACGGATACGGTCTGCGCCCAAATATCGGGCTGCGAGGAGCTAACTCGGATCGAAGCGCAAAGATTACGTTAATGGAAGACGGCATTCTGATCGCTCCTGCCCCGTATGCAGCTCCGGCGGCCTACTACTTTCCCATGCCGACCCGGTTGGTTGGTGTTGAAGTATTCAAGGGCGCCGCGTCGACCAGGTATGGTCCCAACACCATCGGTGGTGCGATCAACCTGAAAACGCGGCCAATCCCATATGAGCCCGAAGGAGAGGTGGACGTGTCCTGGGGTGTCAATCGAACCGGCAAGGTCCACGGGCATTGGGGTGGCACATATGACGGCCTGGGCGGTATGGTTGAGGCGGTCCATTTGCGGACACGCGGATTCAAGGATCTGGATGGCGGGGGCACTACCGGGTTCGAGAAGTACGACACGATGGCGAAGCTTCGGTACAGCTCTGATCCTGGCAACAGGCTATTCCAGCAGATCGAGTTCAAAACTGGATTTGGAGTCGAGGAGGGCGGTGAGACGTACCTTGGGCTGACCGACGCTGACTTTGCGGCGACGCCTTACCGTCGATACGCGGCAAGCAGGCGGGACCAGATCCGCTGGTGGCACAGCCAGGGGCAGGCCCGTTACTTCCTGGCCCGGGGGGACTTGTTTGACGTGCAGGCGACGGTCTATCGAAATGATTTCAGTCGCGACTGGCGCAAATTGAACGGGTTTCGCGGGAATGCCGACCTGAAGCAGGTCCTTGCCCAACCGGACGACGGCAGGAATGCGGTACTTGCCGGGATTCTTCGGGGTGACCAGGATACGGCTACGAATGATGAAGTTCTGCTGATCGGCAGCAATGATCGCCGGTTCGTTGCCCAGGGGCTCGCTGTCCTGTCGCACTGGCGACCAACGTGGGGCGAAATCGAGAACGAATTCGAATTCGGCCTGCGATTCCACCACGACACCATCGAGCGGGAACACACTGAAGAAGGCTATTTGATGCGGGGCGGCCAACTGGTTGCCGAAGGTACCCCGGAAGACACGACGACGCGCAATCGCGGAGCCGTATTCGCGACCGCGTTGCACGTTCATCAGCAACTGACCTGGCGGAAACTGATGCTGACGCCGGGCGTTCGTGTTGAGTTGATCGACCGATCATTCCGGAATCGCCTGGATGGTTCCGGTGACGGCGACCTGGATGCAGTTGTTGTCCCCGGCGGTGGTGCCAGTTACCAGGTCATCGATCCGCTGACCGTATTTGCGGGGATCCACAAAGGGTTCAGTCCGGTATCGCCGGGCCAGCCTGACAGCGTTGAGCCGGAAGAAAGCGTTAACTATGAAATCGGCACGCGCCTGGTGAGGGGCGATCTGTACGCCGAGGCGATTGGATTCTTCAATGACTATCGAAACCTGACCGGCGAATGTACGCAGTCGAGCGGGTGTGACCTGCGCCTGTTGAACCAGCAGTTCAATGGCGGGCAAGTCAACGTTGCCGGCATCGAATTGCTTGCGTCGCAGGCCATTAATTTCGCCGGTGGCTGGGGCTTGCGTGGCGACGGGGCGTATACATTTACCCGTTCAGAGTTCCAAACGTCATTTTCGTCGCTGAATCCCCAATTCGGCGAAGTTGAGAGCGGGGACCGTTTGCCGTACGTACCGATTCACCAAGGCAGTTTGTCCGGTCTGGTGGTGGTTGATCCTGTTGAGCTGGGCATGAACATCGCATTTGTCGGACCGATGAGGGACCGTGCCGGGCAGGGCCGGATTCCCGAAGACGAGCGTGTTGATGGACATCAGGTCGTTGACGCTGTGGTCCGTGCCCACATTCGCGACCGCGGCGTAATTTATGTGACGGCCGGCAACCTGTTGGACAAGGTTTATCCGATTTCCCGCCGACCGTATGGGTTGCGTCCCGGACGACCGCGGCACGCCGAATTGGGTACCAAGATCAGCTTTTAGGGCTATTCCGTAAAGTTGACAAAGATCAAGCACAATTCTGAATCTCGTGCGATAATGATATTGAGAATGAGATTCAAAATAGAAAACAGTGTTGGAACAACCCTGAACAGCTAGCCGGACAGAATTGTTATTAAGACGCTATGACCGAAGTTTCCTCATTGACCATCGGCCAGTTGCTGGCCCGAGGCGGCACTACGATGGTGCCGATTTACCTGTGTTCGATTGCGACACTTGCAGTTTTCCTGCGCAAGTTTGTCGAGTATCGTCGTTACGGGGTCACTGATTTGTCGTGGTTCCAGCCAGCATTGACTTCTGTTCGCCGCAGGGACTACCAACAGGCCGCACTGGCGTGCCAGCACGTCAGCCATCCGGGAGCGGCCATGGTCGCAGCGATGGTAACCGCGTTGGCAGAGCAACCTGATCAGGCCGAAGCCGAAGGGCGCCGCGTGGGCAGTTCAACGCTTCGTCGGATCGAGCGCGGCCTGCCGTTGCTCTCGTTCCTGGCGCAGGTGGCGCCGTTGCTGGGGTTGTTGGGGACAGTCATTGGTATGGTTGATATGTTTATCGGACTTCAGGGGGGCGGGACCGCAAATATCGATATAGCTGTCCTGGCAGGCGGTATCTGGAAAGCATTACTGACAACTGCAGCCGGACTTTGCGTCGCCGTTCCGGCACTGGCGGCGTACAGCTACCTGTCGAGCCGTGCGGATGATATCAGCCAGCAATTGTCTGAACTGGCCCAGCAGATCCTGTATCAGGCAGGTGCAGGTCCTGCCGCAGCGGACACTGCCTGATGCAATTCGAACGCACATTGCGCCAGCCGCCGGTCATCAACCTGTCAGCGTTAATTGACATTACATTCATCCTGGTTATTTTTATTGTCCTGGCAGCGAATTTTCACCGCATTAACCAGATGGATGTGAACCTGCCGGATGCCCAGGTCAGCGGCAAGGTTGACCCGTCTGCGCTGGTGATCACGGTTCCCGCGGCGGGGCCCGTCGAAGTCCTTGGCCAGCCAGTTGAACCAGCCGACCTGCAGGCGTTCCTGGCAGAACGCAAAGGCCAGTTTGACAGTGTGATGCTGGTTGCAGATCAGCAGGCGTCGATCCAGCGGGCCGTCAAGATTTTAAGTGATGCACAGGCATCCGGGTTTTCAAATGTCGGGATTGCAACAGAAAGGCCTGCGCCGTGACCCGTGACTGGCTGTTGTCTGTTGCCATTGCTGCGATGGCCCACGGTGCGGTATCGATCCTGCCCGTGGACCTGTCGTCCGGGCAGGCGTCGCGCCAGTCCGAAAACAGCATTACGTTTCGGCTGACCCAGGCGTCAGCGCCGGAAGCGGCTGAACCCGCGCCGGTGCTGCCGACCGAGACGGCGGTCAAACCAAAGGTCGAGCCGCCGCAGCCGGAATCTGTCGCCCCTGCTGAACCTGTTGTTGAAAAAGTAGCAGACGTTGCGTCGTTGGCACCAAGCAAAGTCAAGACCGTTGCAAGTGAAACGACGGCCGAGCGTATTGACCTGCGCCCATACGGCCGGCACGTTTACATGGCCGTAAACCGTATCAAGAAATATCCTGTTGTTGCCCGCCAGATGCGAATGGAAGGGCAGGCCCTGGTCCAATTGGTTGTCGATGGGCAGGGGCAGATTGTCGGGGTGCCCAGGATTTATCGTTCGTCAGGGCATCAGTTGCTGGACGACGAAGCGTTGCGAATGGTCATGGAAGCCGGGCCGTACCCGCCGCTGCCGGATGGCTTTCAACGAGAGTCCGCAACCATTGTCGTGCCGATCGATTTCAGCCTGAAAACCTGATTCAGCTGATCCAGCCGAAATCTAAAAACGGTAACGAATCCCCAATTCGCCGCCGATAAAGAATCCAATGTCCCGCCAAAATGTGACCGTTGGGACGCCCTCGACAAAGAACTCGACTGGCACATCGGCCAGCGTGTACCGCATTCCGGCCGGGATCCGCAGGCCAATTCGCTCGATATCAATCAACTGGGCCAGCACACCGGCACCAATATACGGGTCGAGCGGACCAGACCCGGTATCAAAACCATCACCGATGCGAATCTGGAAATCTGCTTCGATTACCAGCACATTCGTAATCTCACCAAAAGTTGGCCCAATCAGAAAATCCAACCACATCGCGTCGTCCAGCCGAATGCCGATACTGGGACCCGCATAATCGCTGAAAACGCCGCCCAGGTGGAAACCCAGCCCCAGCGAAACCGGCCCCGGCTCGACAACCGGAGTGCCTTCGGTCATGTTTTCGGCGGCGCAAACGGGAGCCGATACGGCAAAGATCAGTGCAGTCGCCGCAATCAGGTTTTTCATCCGGTGATTCCTTTCTGGTTGATTCCAATGGAACCATTTTACGAGAAACAGGGACGGGTGCTGAGATCGGAGACGTGTCCCAACAACGTTCCGAATCGTCGGGGACCTGGGATCAGGTCCGGGACGCAGGTCTAGTCTTCTGGCGGCGCGGTCAGACGGAAGTCGATGGAATTGCTTCTGCCTTTGGATGTCGTGACGACTACCTGGTATTTTCCGAATTTATCGGTGGCTGCCGGTGTGGCAAATTCGATTCGCGTGTTGGACCACAGCACAATTCCGCCGTCAGCGGCATTGATCACGCCCTCTCCCTTATAGGTCGATGGTCCGAAATGCAGTCTTGCCTTGTCGTCGTTCGCTGGCGAACTGAATCCGTTGCCATCCAGTGCGAAAATAGTCCCGGCAGTTCCTTCGGCCGGGAAAATCGTATCGATCAGGATGACCTCGGGGCTGTTTTCCTCTTCCAGTGCAAGGATGGCTTTGTTCAGGTCATCTTCAATCAGCCCGCAACTTGTGGGCATCATTAGTGCGACTCCGGCCAGCATCTTGTAAAAGGTG
Organism: bacterium; assembly: GCA_041623475.1. GTDB lineage: Bacteria > J088 > J088 > J088 > J088 > JBFJWU01. The sequence goes on from JBFJWU010000035.1 coordinate 11,300, forward strand.
TTTGCCGTCATGTCAATATCCAGCCAATAAAAAAGGGCGGGATGGCCCGCCCTTTTTTCGAATATTCCTGAACCAGTTCAAATTACTTCTGGGTTGCAACCAGGAGGTTGATCAGTTTGACAGCATATTGGTCGATCTTCTGGATCATTCCGCTGGTCCGGCCCATCAGCAATGAGTGGCTGACCATGCACGGGATTGCAGCGATCAGACCGAAAGCCGTGGTATTCATCGCGATCGCGATACCGGACGCGAGAACCGCCTGCTTCTGGCTGGGGTCAGCGTGTGCCAGACCGGCAAATGCACTGATCAGTCCCAGGATCGTTCCCAGCAGTCCCATCAGGGTCGCCACGTTAGCGATCATGCTCAGGTAAGCCGTTCGGGCCTGGATCTTCGGCAGGACTTCCAGGTCTGCTTCGTCAACGGCATCCTGAATTACGCGTTCCGACTGGCCGGCACGTTGCAAGGCGGCCTTCAGGACGGTTGAAAGGGCTGCGCCTTCTTTCTCGTCGCAAACTGCCATGGCACCTTTAATGTCGCCTTTGACAACTTTTTCGCGGATGTCTTCGAAAAATGCGTCGGCATTGACGTTCAACTTGCCGAACAGTGCCGCGCAGCGTTCGATGATGATTACCAGTCCAAAACCAAACGTAATCAGGATCAACCACATAAACGGACCACCTTCGTTCATGATTTTCATGAAATCGAAGGCGGCGGCATTGGACGGAGATCCAATCGCCATGACCGATGCGGTTGCTGCGGCTACGAAATGATTCCTGTTCACTAAGGTTCTCCTTCAGGATGATGGCGCCTGCTGAAATCTGCAGCAAACTTCGAACTATTCTAGCAAATCCATAGTTCGTTGTTACAACTAGTCAATTTGTCCGGAGCAACCTACTTTAACATAGACCCGGCGATTCCTTCCAACCTGATAGAACAGTGTTTACCTTGGGTCTTCGGCCGGCGGTGTACAGTGATTGTCTGAAAGCGAGTCGAGACTGAAAACAGTACTGCAAACAATCGCGGAATGGTCGGTCAATATGACCCCTGAAGGCATTCCGCGCCGAATTCGTGAACTCTGTTCGGCGCAGTTGTTAAGCGTCGCCGCGGCAACTTTGTCCGGGCGGGCAACGGACGATGGTCAGGCGATCCTGCGTGCCATTCGCAAAATAAGCAAGGGGCGCCGGTCTCGGCTTCCGGGCGGCGGCACGTCAGGCTTATTGGAGGCGCTGGATGCCAGCGCGTGCTGGTCGATGGAGCAGGACTACGACGATTATCTGTTCATGGGGCATACGGGTCACTCGGCGACGTGGGTACCTTTACTGGTCGGTGATTGGCTGGATGCGGGCCCGGACGATGTCCTGTGTGCAATGGTCATCGCCAACGAAGTCGGTGGGCGGTTGGGAGCCAGTCTGCTGTTCGGGCCACACAACGGGCAAATGTGGGTTCCGTTGCACCGCCTGGCAGCAGCCTGTGCGACATCGCGGTTATTGAAACTGGACGAGGAACAGACGATAGCGGCGATGTCGATTGCGCTGTATGACGCAAATGACCCGGTGTTTCACGGATTCATGGGTCCCGGGAGCAAAATCCGAACCGCGGCCAACAGTATCGTCGGCGGTGTCATGGCGGCTATAGCCGCGGGCGAGGGGTTGACCGGGGCGGCTGATATTGTCGAACATCGGCGCGGTTTCTGGAACCGGTTTACTTTCTTTCCCCTGCGGGGCACGTTTCAAGGCCTTGGCACGTCCTGGGTGACGGATACGCTGGCAATCAAGCCGTGGCCAGGGTGCGCGTACGTAGATACGACAATCCAGGCTGTCTTGCAGGCCGTTGCGCGACACGTTTCTGGTGGCGGGCGCCCGGTCCATCCTGAACAGGTTCAGCGTGTGCGTGTCGACGCCGGAATGCTGACCGTTGGTATGGATGCGTTGTCTCGCGAGGCGGTACGTAACGGGTTACTGACCCCGGTCGTTGTTAATTTCTCGATACCACTGACGGTTGCCTGTGTACTGGAGTTTGGCGGGTTGACCGGGAGGGATTTGACAACCGAGCGCCTGGTCGAACGTGGCGATCGAATTCGGGATCTGGCCAACAAGGTTGAACTGGTACACCGTGGTGGGTACTCGATCGAATTGATTCGCGGCCTGGACGGTGCGATTCCAGTGGCGGACTGGATCAACGCGATGCCACTGTCTGACCTGCTGCGACTGCGTCAGTCGGCGCGCCAGGGAATGGGCGTTGATGTCGAACGCGCTGTCCTCGGCCGAGGGCTGAAGGCCGGCGTGCGTCGCGCCGACCTGAGATGGTTACGCAAGGTCGCAGTGGGCCCGTTAGTCCGCAAGATTATTGAACCCCTGTACGGTCACCCTCCGGCCGGACTGCCGCTCGACCAGACCGATTTTCGCGGGTTGCGGCTGGCATTTCCGGCACGGGTAACCATTGAACTGGATTCCGGAGACAGCCTGCAGTCAGAATGTCTTTATCCGCCAGGGACTTCGGCTGACGGGACGCAGCTTGTCGTTGCCACCGAGAAATGGCGCCGCGAGGCTGCTGGCTTTGTGAGTGCCGAAAATATTGACACATTTGTCGAGGCGGCAACGGCTCTGCAAAGCAGGCCTGGCCATTATCTCGAACTGCTTTCCTGATCCCCGAGCCCGATTTGTCGCGCGCCGTTTCCAGATTGTGCGGGCGGAACTCAAAAATTACCGCCGCAGGGGTTGACATCGTTGGATCGGTGCTTAATTTACTGATTGAAGCGGGATACGACGGCTGACGAGTCAGCCCGGTCGTTAAGTTGAAACGGTTCAAATCCTAAAAGGAGGCCCCGACATGGGCAAGATTATCGGTATTGACCTGGGTACAACCAACAGCGTCGTGGCTGCTGTCGTTGGCGGCGAGCCCGAAGTAATTCCCAACCAGGAGGGGGCGCGCACGACTCCGTCTGTTGTCGGATTTACGGACGACGGTGAAATTGTTGCAGGGCAGGTTGCCAAGCGACAGGCCATTACGAACCCGGAAAAGACAATCTATTCGGTCAAACGATTCATCGGGCGTCGCTTTGACGAAATTGGCGGGGAAATCAAACAGGTTCCCTATAACGTTGTTGAAGGCGAAAATGGATCTGTGCGGATCGAAATCGGCGACAAACAGTACAGTCCCGAAGAAATCAGCGCCAAGGTTCTCGGCAAATTGAAAAAGGCTGCCGAGGATTTTCTGGGTGAGACCGTTGATGCCGCTGTCATTACCGTGCCCGCATATTTCAATGATGCCCAGCGGCAGGCAACCAAGGATGCCGGAAAGATCGCTGGACTTGAGGTCAAGCGGATTATTAACGAACCGACGGCTGCAGCTTTGGCATATGGACTGGAGAAAAAGAAAGACGAAAAGATCGCCGTTTATGACCTGGGTGGCGGTACATTTGACATTTCGATCCTGGAGATCGGCGACGACGTGGTCGAGGTCAAGGCGACCGATGGCGACACCCATCTGGGTGGTGACGATTTTGACCAGGTCGTGATCGACTGGATCATCGAAGAGTTCAAGAAGGATCAGGGGATCGATCTGGCCGGTGACAACATGGCGTTGCAACGGCTAAAGGAAGCCGCAGAAAAGGCCAAGATCGAGCTGTCTTCGACCTCGGAATCAGAGATCAACCTGCCATTCATTACCGCAGACCAGAGCGGTCCCAAGCACCTGGTATTGAAACTGAGTCGTGCCAAATTCGAGCAAATGGTCGAGGGACTTGTAACGCGCTCTATGGAGCCCGTCAAGCGTGCGATGGAGCAGGCCAAATTGAGTCCAGGCGATATCGACGAGGTTGTTCTGGTCGGTGGATCGACCCGTATTCCGGCGGTGCAGCAGGCGGTCCAGGGCTATTTTGGCAAGGAACCCCACAAGGGCGTCAACCCGGATGAGGTCGTGGCTGCGGGTGCGGCTGTGCAGGGTGCGGTTCTGGCAGGGGATATGAAGGATGTTCTGTTGCTGGATATTATCCCGATCAGCCTGGGCGTTGAAACCCTGGGACAGGTTACGACCAAAATGATCGAACGTGGCACGACCATTCCCACCCGCCGGACCGAGACCTATACGACCGCCGAAGACAACCAGACATCTGTGGAGATCCACATCCTGCAGGGGGAACGCGAAATGGCGACGGGAAACCGTTCGTTGGGTCGGTTCCGACTGGAGGGCATCCAGGGCGCCCCGCGCGGTATCCCGCAGGTCGAAGTTACTTTCGACGTGGATGCCAACGGCATCCTCAACGTTTCGGCCAAAGACAAGGCATCTGGCAAGGAGCAGAAAGTA
>JBFJWU010000036.1:0-15551 GCA_041623475.1 bacterium
CGCCGTGGCATATGATGCGACTTCTCGCTTGCCCGTCAAGCAACGGGGAACTGTTTGAGCGGTAGCGAGTTCTAGGTGCCCTCTGGGTATTTCCCGTACCGCCCCAGCGGGGCGCACTTTTGCGGAGCTTTTGTGCGAGCAAAAGCGACCCGCCGGAGGCATCCCGTAGTCCAGACTTTCAGGGACTGCGGTTCGGGCGAAAAAATCAGGCTGGAGTGAAGTTGCCCGGCGGCCCCGGCTCAGGAATAGATCTCGCCGCCCTGCTCGCGAAACTCGCGGCTTTTGTCCTGCATCTCCTGCTCCAGCACCGTATCCGGCTTGACATCCCGGGAATCGGCCATCTGGCGAATATCCTCGGTGATCTTCATGGAACAGAAATGCGGCCCGCACATGCTGCAGAAATGGGCCGTCTTGGCCGGCTCGTGGGGCAGTGTCTGGTCGTGGTAACTGCGCGCGGTCTCGGGATCCAGTGACAGGTTGAACTGGTCGTCCCAGCGAAACTCGAAACGCGCCTTGCTGAGCGCATTGTCGTGCACCTGCGCACCGGGGTGACCCTTGGCCAGGTCAGCCGCGTGGGCGGCGATCTTGTAGGCGATCACGCCCTGCTGGACATCCTCGCGGGTGGGCAGGCCCAGGTGCTCCTTGGGCGTGACGTAGCACAGCATTGCCGTGCCGTACCAGCCGATCTGGGCGGCACCGATGGCCGACGTGATGTGGTCGTACCCCGGGGCAATATCGGTGGTCAACGGGCCAAGTGTATAAAACGGTGCCTCGAAGCACTGCTCCAGCTGTTTGTCCATGTTTTCCTTGATCAGCTGCATCGGCACGTGACCCGGCCCCTCGATCATGACCTGGCAATCGTGGTCCCAGGCAACCTGGGTCAGTTCGCCCAGCGTTTCCAGTTCGCCAAACTGCGCGGCGTCATTGGCATCGGCGATCGCACCGGGCCGCAACCCGTCACCCAGCGAAAACGACACATCGTAGGCACGCATGATCTCGCAGATTTCCGCGAAGTTGGTGTACAGGAAGTTTTCCTGGTGGTGGGACAGGCACCATTTGGCCATGATCGATCCGCCACGCGACACAATGCCTGTGGCCCGGTTGGCGGTCATGGGGATATAACGCAGCAGCACCCCGGCGTGAATCGTAAAGTAGTCGACGCCCTGCTCGGCCTGTTCAACCAACGTATCGCGATAGATCTCCCAGGTCAGTTCCTCAGCCTTGCCGCCGACCTTTTCCAGCGCCTGATAGATCGGGACGGTTCCAATCGGTACAGGCGCATTGCGGATGATCCATTCGCGGGTGGCGTGGATGTTTTTGCCCGTTGACAGGTCCATGACGGTGTCCGCACCCCAGTGGACCGACCAGCGCATTTTCTCGACTTCTTCCTCGATCGAGCTGGAAACCGCCGAGTTGCCGATATTGCTGTTGATTTTGACCAGGAAGTTGCGGCCGATGATCATCGGTTCGCTTTCCGGGTGGTTGATGTTGGCCGGAATGATCGCCCGGCCCGCCGCGACCTCGTCGCGGACAAATTCGGGCGTGATGAAGTCGGGCACTTGGGCACCGAACGCCTGCCCGGGATGCTGGAAATTGAGCGCCCGCCGATCACCACCAGACTGCTGGATCTGTTCAAACGCGGCCTGGCGACCGAGGTTTTCGCGGATGGCAATGAATTCCATTTCCGGTGTGATCTCGCCGCGCCGGGCATAGGCCAGCTGGGTCACCGCCTGGCCGGGCTTGGCACGCAACGGCTGGGTATTGGCGCCGGGGAAATCACGAAGCGTCTGGTTGGTGGCGGCGTACTGTTCGTGCCCCTCGGTCAGGTAACCGTTGTCCCGGGGTTCGATGGCGCGGCCGTCGTACCGTTCGACATCGCCCCGCGCCTCGATCCAGCCGGCACGCAGTTTCGGCAGGCCCTGTTCCACATCCGGTGACTGCTGGGGATCGCCCCACGGGCCGCGAGTGTCATACAGACGGACCGGAGGGTTGTCCTGGGTACCACCACCAGGTAACTGTGTTGGCGACAGCATGACTTCGGTTAACGGGACACGAATATCCGGGTAGCGGGTGCCGTGGACGTAGATCCGGCGGCGGTTATTTGCCTGGTTACCGTCGGTACTGGTCTGCTGGGATCCGTTGGTCGTCACGGGTGTGCCTGGTCCTGGTTCACGAAAATCCTGAGTCCTGCCATCTGTTCATGCAATGTAACACGGCCGAATAGGCGATGTCCGGTTGCCGTGCGTGAGGCTCTGGCTGGATGACCGGGGCGGATCCAGTTTGCCGGCACGAGCGCATCTGGTTAGATAAACGCCATGAAAACCGATACCCGTTGGCCGTTGTTGATTACGGCTGCGGCCTGCTTGCCGCTGGCCGCGTGCCTGGACAGTTCGAACAGCCTGGACACCGGCGTTACCGCGCGGATGGATCCGGCCGGGGACGGGTTTTACGACTTTCCCTATCCCGATATCCGCCGCCTGGATGTGGCGGCCGAGACCATTGACCTGACCGGGTTTCCCAATCCCGAGGATGCGGAACTGGTATCCGAAGTGGTTGGCCTGGCGGGATGGCCCCATACCGGGTTCAGCCCGTTTGCGGTGGTGTCGATCGGATTCGACGGGCCTGTGGATACCGACAACTTGCGGACAATGTTTGACCTGGCCCCCGAACCGGACCCGAATATCTTTTTCCTGAATGTAGATGTCGACAGTGCCCGTTTTGGGGAACGCATTCCCGCAGTTGCCAGCTTTTTTGATCGCGATGGGCGCTATGTGGAAGAGAACCTGTTGACCGTGGCTCCGTGGCCGGGACGATCGATGCAGGCCGGGTCCACCTATGCCGCCATCGTCCTGCGGTCGGTCGGCGATCCCGACGGCAACCTGCTGGGCCAGCCCCGGTTGTTAACCGACCTGCTGGACGGGATCGTGCCTGATGTGGTTGACGGACAGGACCTGGCCAATGGGTTTGCGCCGCTGGTCGCGTACCTGCTGGACCAGGATGACCTGGTGGCCGGGCAGATCGCGGCGGCAACCGTGTTTCCCGTGGATGATCCGGTCCAGCGAATGTACGACATCGCCCAGGGCATTGCCGACGACTACCAGGCGGTCACGGCCCAACCCCTGAAGCTGGTCCAGGACGAACCGGAATATTGTTATTTCGAAGGCACCGTCACGATGCCGCAGTTCCAGGTTGGCGAGTCACCATTTTCCGAACCCGGCAGCGGCGGCATCGAATTTGACGAGGACGGCAAGCCGATCAAACAACGGGACGAAGAGATCAAGGTCGTACTGTCGATCCCGCGGAACCAGGCCATGCCCGCTGCGGGGTTTCCGTATCTGGAATATGTGCACGGATCCGGCGGGATCGCCAGCCAGGTGATGGACCGCGGCCGCAAGGAAACCGCCGAGGGCGATGAAGAACCCTGGCGGGGTCCAGGCTGGGTCGCCGCCCTGCGTGGCTGGGCATCGGGCAGCCAGGCGATGCCGGTGTCTCCGGATCGGGTTCCCAACGCCAGCTCGTTTGCCTATTTCCAGATCACGAACCTGGAAGCCACCCGGGGGGATTTCTGGCAGGGCACCGCTGAACTGCTGATGAAATGGAACTGGCTGGCAGCCCAGCAATGGGACGCCGGCTTGTGCCACGGCGCCGACATCCCGGGTGGAGCGTTCAAGGTCGATCCCGATCTGCACGTCACCATGGGCCAGAGCATGGGTGCGATGTACACCAACTTCTACGGTGCGGTTGCCCACGACACGAAGGCTGTGATCCCCACAGGCAGCGGCGGGTACTGGAGCTTTTTCCTGTTTACCGGTGACCTGATCCCCGGTTTTGCCGACCTGCTGGGCAGCCTGATGAACACCAAATCAAACGAACCGCTCAGCCACCTGCATCCGGTCCTGGGCCTGGTCCAGCAGTACCTGGATGCCATTGATCCGATGCTGTTCACGACCCGTGAAATCCGCGAACCGCTGCCCGATGTCCCGGCCAAGCACATGCTGGTGCCGCTGGGCCGGCAGGATTCGTACTTCAGCATCCAGACCCAGCGCGCCATCAGCGTTGGTTATGGCGTGCCGATCCTGGGCGACCTGGTGGACCCGATCGCCCCGGGGCACCAGGATCCGTTTTTTGAATTCGAATCAACAACCCTTCCGGCCAGCGCTAACCTGACCGCCGGGGACGGCCAGGTCGTCACCGCCGGGATCGTGCAATTCGAGGAAGATGATGTCCAACAGGACGGTCACGTGATCGTGTTCCAGCGCCCCGAAGCCAAGTACCTGTACGCATGTTTCCTGGAAAGCCTGGCCACCGATGGCATCCCGACCATTGTCGCGCCCGACAAGTTTGACGAAGCGGCCCCCTGCCCCTGACGGAAAGCCAGTCACCGAGACACAGAGGCCGGACAGGGGAAAAGTCTAACCACGAATCTTCGCGAGTAAACACGAATTAAGAAAAGAGAGATAAAGGGACCGACTTCCCCCCATCTGGCGCAAGGGATTCGCGTATTCGAGTCAGGTTGGACAAATACAACACATCCCGGAATTTCCCCACGGCCGCGCACGCCCTGGCAGATGTTCCGACCCCGCACCCGCCCGTTGAGTCACGGGGAACTGTTTGAGCGGTAGCGAGTTTTTCCCGTATCGCCCCAGCGAGGCGCACTTTTGCGGAGCTTTTGTGCGAACAAAAGCGACCCGCCGGAGGCTTCCGGACGCTGAACCCTGTTTTCCTTACATCATTTGTCCAATGGGAATCTTCCGTCATTCAGTGCAAGCATGTTTTCCAAAGAGACCACAGTATATTGCGCGACCGCTATTTGAACTGGGGTTCCGGACCCTGCCAATCCAACACCGTTAACATGTGACACATGGACAAACGCAACCCATTGGCCGATGCGGCGGTCCATCCGACGATTGCTGAGATCGACCCCGATGCCTGGGACGCAATGGTCCCGGACGGTAACCCGTTCATGACCTATCGGTTCCTGCAGTCGCTGGAAGCATCCGGTTGTGTCGGCCGTCAGACATCGTGGCATCCCCGGTATGTCACTGTTCGTGATCACCAGGGACTGGCTGGCGCCATGGCCTGTTACCTGAAGTACGATTCCTACGGCGAATTTATCTTTGACTGGCAGTGGGCCGACGCGTTTTCCCGGGGCGGATTGCGATACTACCCCAAACTGACCTGCGCGGCGCCGTTTACCCCGGCCGTCGGCCAGCGCCTGCTGGTCCGTCCAGATGCCGACTACCGGGCGACCACGGAAAGCCTGGTCAGTTGTATGCTGGCGACCGCCGACGCCGAGCGGGCCTCGTCAGCACACGTACTGTTCTGCACCGGCGACGAGTGCAACCGCCTGGTTGAACTGGACGGCATGCAACGCATCAGCCACCAGTACCACTGGCATAACCGTGACTATGGTTCGTTTGATGACTTCCTGGCCGACCTGCGGTCCAGCAAACGCAAACAGATCCGCAAGGAGCGCCGGGCCCTGGCGGACTCGGATATCACGGTTGCTGTCCTGTCCGGCGACGATATCACCCACGAGCATATGGCCGCTATGTACCGGTTTTATATTGCCGGCCATCTGGGGAAATTCGGCAGCCCGTACCTGAACCAGCGCTGGTTTGAGATCGTTTACGACACCATGCGTGATGACCTGGTTCTGGTCCTTGCGCGGGACGACACAGGCTGGATCGCCGGGACGTTGAACTTTCGCAGTAGCGACCATCTGTATGGCCGTTACTGGGGGTCCGCGGCGCGATTGGAGTTCCTGCACTTTGAATGCTGCTATTACCAGTTGATCGAATACGCAATCGGCGAAGGCATCAAACTGTTTGAAGCCGGTGCCCAGGGCGAACACAAATTCCTGCGTGGGTTCCCCGCGGTCGAAACGTACAGCGCCCACTGGGTATTCCATCCCGGTGGTGCCCAGGCGATCGAGAATTTCCTGCAACGGGAACGGATCCAGGCGCAATCAACAATCGCGCATTACAACCGGCTGTCTCCGCTCAAACACGTGCGGGCCCGGTTTGCCGCGCCAGATCAGTCGTCATCAGAACCATAGCGACGGGCCAGCGCGTACTTTTCCGGCAGCCCGACCAGTTCACCGAACTCGTCAAATCCCAGCATTCGGCTGGCCACCGCATCCGTCGTTCCGTCGCGCAGCAAGGCCTGAAACGTGTCTCGTACCGCAGATGCGGCCGAAAACAGGGCGCTGACCGGATAGATCACGACCGTAAACCCCTGTTCCACCAGTTGGTCCCGTTGCAGGATCGGTGTCGCGCCCCCTTCGACCATGTTTGCCACCAGGGTCCCGCCGACCTCGTCGACAATTCTTGCCAGGTCGTCCCGACTGCCTGGTGCCTCGACAAAAACGGCATCGACGCCAAGGTCCCGGGCGGCCTGTCCACGGGCAATTGCCTCGTCCAGGCTGACAGCAGCAATTGCGTCGGTACGCGCACAGATAAAGAAGTCATCGTCGCCCCGGGCATCCAGTGCGGCCCGCATCTTGCCCAGGAACTCCTGGCGGTCGACAACCCGCTTGCCCTGCATATGGCCGCATCGTTTGGGCCAGACCTGGTCCTCGATAAAACACCCGGCAGCGCCCGCGGCGATCAGGTCACGCACCGTACGCTGCACATTGACGGCGTTGCCGTACCCTGTGTCAGCATCGGCAATGACCGGGATATCGACGGCGCGGCAGATATTGCGTACGCGATCCAGCATTTCCGTCTGGGTTAACAGCCCGACATCCGGTTCGCCCAGTCGACTTGCCGCAACCGCGTAGCCGGAAACAAAGATCGACTTGAACCCCGCCTGCCGGGCCAGCAGTGCCGTAACCGCGTCGTAAATCCCGGGGAAGAATACGTGTCCGTCCCGGTCCAGTAAATCCTGAAATCGCCCCACAACAATTCCCCTGGTTGGATGGCCGAATTTCGTTGACAACATACCATACGGTATGGTACTGTCAAGCGCCAGATTAAAGGAGCACACAGATGAAATCGTTTTTTCACCCCGGCAGTGGCCGGTTTCCCCGGCAGGCCCACGTTGATATTGGCGACCTGAAAGAGGACGAACTGGGTCGCGATGGATTTTCCGGGCGGATGGTCCAGATGTACCGGCGCAATGATCCACAGGTCTACCGATCAACCGGTGATTACCGGCCCCGAAAAATCATGACTCATGACCTGGTCGTCCCAGACCAGGCCGACCCTCGGGCCCTGCCATTGCGCCTGCTGGAGAGCAGCGACCTGGCTGTTTCTATCAGTAAACGTACCGAGCCCATGCCATATTTCAGCCGTCACATTGACGGCGACGCAGCATACTTTGTGCACCAGGGTTCGGGAACGTTTGAGACCGAGTTTGGCCCCCTGCCCTACGAGGTTGGCGACTATATCGTGATTCCCAAAGCGGTCACGTTCCGCGTCGTGCCCGACCCGGGCGAGTCCTTTCTGTATGTCATCGAGACAGCCAGCGAACTGCTGGTTCCGGATTATGGTGCGATGGGTCGCCACGCGCCATTGGACCCGACAACGATCCAGATCCCCGAGGCCACCGTCATCGAGGATGACCAGGAATGGGAAATCGTCCTGCAGCACCAGGGCCAGATGTCATCGATCTTTGTTGACCACAACCCCTGCGACGTCGAGGGCTGGAAGGGCGACCTGTTCCCGTTCCGATTCAATATTCGCGACTGGAACGTCATCTGCAGCGACACCTTGCATCTGCCACCACCCGTCCACCAGTTGTTCGAGGCCCGTGGTGTTGTCGTCTGTAACTTCCTGCCCCGCCCGGCAGAAGGCCGCAAGGGTGCCGAACGCGTGCCCGTCAATCATCGCAACGCCGATTATGACGAGATCCTGTTTGTCCACGGCGGTGATTTCCTGGGTGCCCCGCTGCCGCCCGGAATGCTGGACCACGCGCCCCAGGGTCTGCATCACGGCGCGCCAGAAGTGGCCCGCGAGATGGCCCGCCGCAACCACGACAAAGTGGACCGCGTCAACTGGCAGATTGTCGCCATCGAGGCGAGCACCCCGATGACACCAACACAGGCCGCTCGGGACGCCGCTGGTGGCTGAGGTCCGCCACAAGATCCACCGTCACCCGTATATGATCGCGCACCAGGAGACGGCCGGATTCAAGGATACCTATGGCGGTGATGTCGGCTGGGTATTTATCGAGGCGATGCGCATCGCGCCCCGCGACCACGAGTCGAAGACCGCGATCGTCTTCAGCCATCCGATTGGTGGCGGTGCCTTTCTGCCGGTTGTCAAGGCTATGGCCGAACGCGGCCACCACGTCCTGTACATCAATACCCGTTACCGTGGCAATGACACCGCGTTGATCCTGGAGAAATGCGCGCTGGACCTGGGTGCCGGTATCAAGGACGCCGCGACGCGGTTCGGCTACTCGCGTTTCATCCTGGGTGGCTGGAGCGGCGGCGGATCACTGTCGCTGTTCTACCAGGAACAGGCGGAACAGCCGACGATCACGGACACACCGGCAGGCGATCCGGTTGACCTGATGGGTGCCGAACTGATACCTGCCGACGGCGTTTTTCTGGTCGCCGCCCACGTCAGCCGATCGGCCACATTGACCGAATGGCTGGACCCGTCGATCCGCGACGAGTTGGCCCCCGACGATCGTGACCCGGCCCTGGACCTGTATAACCCGGACAACCCGAACCAGCCGCCGTACAGCGCCGGGTATGTCGAGCAATTCCGTCAGGCCCAGGTCGACCGGTCGAATCGAATCACGGACTGGGCCCAGGACCGCTTACAGCAGCTGCGACGACAAGGCGACGACCAGCGCGAGCACGCGTTTGTCGTCCACGGCACGATGGCGGACCCACGCTGGCTGGACCCGTCCCTGGACCCCAACCAGCGCAAACCGAACTGGTGCTACCTGGGGGATCCCCGCATTGTCAACCACAGCCCCGTCGGGCTGGCACGGTTTACGACGCTGCGCAGCTGGCTGTCCCAGTGGAGCCTGCGGGAATCCAGGGTCCACGGCGAACGAAACGCTGCGGGCACCAGTATCCCGGCCCTGGTCGTCGGCAATATGGCCGATGATGCCTGCACACCCAGTCATGCCAGGCGGCTGTACGCGGCCATCCCCCACGACGACAAGGACCTATTCGAGATCGACGGCGCAACCCACTACTACATGGGCCAGCCGGAAAAGATGAACGAGTGCATTACGCACTACGAGAACTGGCTGTCCGCCCATGGCTTTGACCGTCCGGACTGAACCCCTGGCTCCAGTAGACTGGATCCAGGCAGCGATCCAGGCCGTCAACCAGGATGGTGCCGGCGGTGTCCGGATCGATCGGTTGTGCCGCGAACTCGGCGTCACCAAGGGCAGCTTCTACCATCACTTTCAATCCCGGGCGGACCTGGTCGAAGCGGTCGCCCGTTATTGGGCCGACACGCAGCCGCAAATGGTCATCGACCACGTCCAGGCCATGCCCGATGCGCCCTGGAAACGCTTGCTGGCACTGACACGGCTGTTCACCGACCTGGACCTGGGCATCCGCGACCACGCGATGCGCGCCTGGGGTGCCAGCGAACCGCGGATCCACGAAGCTGTCAATACCGCCGATCGCCGCATCGTCCGGTTGCTGGAATCAATGCTGGCAGACCTGGGCCTGCCCCGCCAGCAGCAGCACGACTTTGCCCGGGTCCTGATGTTTTGCTCCATCGGCTTCTATACGGCACCGGAACTGGTCAACGACCAGGGCCGCGACCAGATTGCCCGTCACGTCTTGGCCCTGATCCGCAGGGCAGGAACCAGCGACAACTAAACCTGCAGGAAGGACCATATGCAGATCCAGAATCCCGATTTTGACATAGCCGGCAGGCGAATCCTGGTGACCGGCGCGTCGTCCGGCTTTGGCCAGTTCTTTGCAACTCGGCTTGCGGCCCGCGGGGCCCGCGTTGTCCTGGCAGCCAGGCGCCTGGACCGTTGCCAGGACACCGTCCAGCAGATTCAAGCCGCTGGCGGCACCGCCACCGCGGTGGCAATGGATGTGTCTGACAGCGAATCGGTCCGGCAGGCATTCTCGGCAGCCGGTCCCGTCGATGTCCTGGTCAATAATGCTGGCATCAATATCCTGGGAGCCACCGACAAGCTGTCCGACCAGGACTGGCAGCAGGTGTTGGACACCAACCTGAACGGTGTCTGGCGCTGCAGCCGCCAGGCAATCCAGATTTGGAAGACCGACGACCGCCCCGGCAATATCATCAATATTGCGTCGATCCTGGGGCTTCGTGTCGCCGGGCAGCTTGGGCCATATGCGGCCAGCAAAGCCGCTGTCGTCCAATTGACCCGTTCGCTGGCATTGGATTTTGCGCGCAACGGAATTCGCTGCAACGCAATCTGCCCCGGATACTTCGAGACCGATATCAATCGCGATTTCATGCAGACCGACGCCGGCCAGAAACAGATCAAACGAATCCCCCAGCGACGAATGGGCGACCTGTCGGAACTGCTGGGCCCGATTCTGCTGCTGGCATCTGACGCGTCCACGTATATGACCGGTTCGATCCTGACGGTCGACGGCGGTCACCTGGTCAATACGCTATAGAGCGACGCAGCGACAAGTCCCGTTTGTTTATAATGACGGTCGAGGTGCTGCATGGCTGAAGACCCCCAAAAAGGTGGTCCGCAAGACGGCGGGACACAGCTTGTCACCGAGCGCCGCACCCGCCTGAAGCGACCCAACCGCTATAAAGTCGTCTTGCTCAATGACGACTACACGCCGATGGAATTTGTCGTCTGGCTGCTGGTTACAGTGTTCCACCGATCCGAAGCGGACTCACGCAGATTGATGCTCCAGATCCACACCAAAGGCAAGGGGGTCTGCGGGACGTACTCCCACGATGTCGCTCGGACAAAATTGTTCCAGGTGCAATCCCTGGCCGAAAAAAACGGCCATCCACTGCAGGCGGTCCTGGAAGCCGCCGGCCCCGAGGAATAAACGTGTTGTTATCAGAAGAACTGGAAGCGACCCTGCACAGGGCGTTCGAACTGGCCCGCGAACGGAAACACGAATTTGTGACGCTGGAGCACCTGCTGTTTTCGCTGACCTTTGACGAAACCGCTGCCGACATCCTGGTTAATTGCGGTGCTGACCTGGAACAACTGCAAACCAGCCTGCTGGAATACATCGAAAACGAAGTTCCCCGCCTGCCTGACCAAACCGGTATTGAAAAAGATGGCGAGGCCGGTCCCCAGTACACGCTGGGGATCCAGTACGTGCTGCAGATTGCTGCTGCCCACGTTCAGTCGTCCGGCAAGGAAAAAATTGACGGTGGCAATGTCCTGGCCGCATTGTTTCGCGAACAGGAGTCCCACGCGGTCTATTTCCTGGACCAGCAGGATGTCACCCGCTTCGACATCGTCCGTTACATATCCCACGGAATCGGAAAGTCCACAGACCTGGCCAGCCAGCTTCGCGATGCGATTGACGAAGATGCCGAACTGGACAACGATGGCGGCGATCCGCTCGAACGATTCTGCGTCAACCTGAATGAACGGGCAGAAGCCGGCGGCATTGATCCACTGATCGGGCGCCAGACCGAACTGGAACGCACGATCCGCATCCTCGCCCGGCGACGCAAGAACAACCCGATCTACGTCGGCGACGCGGGCGTCGGCAAGACCGCCATCGCCGAGGGACTGGCGCGCCAGATCGTCGCCGGTGATGTCCCCGGCTTTCTCGCCGATTCGACAATCTATGCGCTGGACATGGCCAGCCTGCTGGCCGGCACCCGCTATCGCGGCGATTTCGAAGAACGACTCAAGGCCGTCATCCAGTACATGACCGAGGACTCCAGCCGGATTCTGTTCATTGACGAAATACATACAATCATTGGCGCGGGTGCCGCATCCGGCGGAACGCTGGATGCGTCGAACCTGCTCAAGCCGGCCCTGGCCAACGGGCAGATTCGCTGCATCGGCACGACAACCTGGAAAGAATATCGGCAGGTGTTTGAAAAGGACCACGCCCTCAGCCGACGGTTCCAGAAGATCGAAGTACACGAACCCGATATCCAGGAAACCGTCGAAATCCTCAAAGGCCTGCAGAGCCGCTACGAGGAATTCCACGGTGTGACCTATACGCCGTCGGCGATCAAGGCCGCAGCACGCCTGGCCGAAAAACACATTACCGATCGGTTCCTTCCGGACAAGGCCATTGACGTTATGGACGAGTCCGGGGCCGAGGTCAAACTGCGCCACCAGCGGACGCCGCGAACAGACGGCACCCCCAAAGTCCGGCCAAGGGACGTCGAAACCGTCATTTCGCGGGTCGCCAAGGTCCCGACCGAAACCGTGCGGACCGACGACAAGACCCGTCTGGAAAACCTGGACCGGGACCTGAAACTGCTGATCTACGGCCAGGATGAAGCCGTCCAGGATATTACCCAGGCTGTCAGGCTGGCACGCGCCGGACTGGGCCAGCCCGACAAGCCGGTCGGGTCGTTCCTGTTTGCCGGTCCAACCGGTGTCGGCAAGACCGAACTGGCCCGGCAACTGGCCAACCTGCTGGATGTCGAATTCATCCGCTTTGACATGAGCGAATACCAGGAAAAACATACGGTGTCGCGCCTGATCGGTTCACCACCGGGCTATGTTGGTTTTGACCAGGGTGGACAGCTGACCGAAGCGATCAACCGGTCACCACACTGCGTCCTGTTGCTGGACGAGATCGAAAAAGCCCACCCCGATATCTACCAGATCCTGCTGCAGGTCATGGACTATGCAACATTGACAGACAACAACGGCCGCAAGGCTGATTTTCGCCAGGTCATCCTGATCATGACCACGAACGTCGGTGCGACAGAACTGGTCGGCAACCCGCTTGGATTTGGCGACCAGACGAACGTCGAGCAGAAGAGCGGCAAGGCCGTCGAGCGTGCATTTACACCGGAATTCCGCAATCGCCTGACCCGTGTGGTCCAGTTCCACCAACTGGACAGCGGAATCGCCGAACGGATTGTCGAAAAAATGGTGCAAGAGGTCGAGGACCGGCTGGCAGTCAAAAAGATTTCCCTGGCGCTGGACCGCAGCGCCCGCGAATGGCTGGCGACCAAGGGGTTTGATCGCCAGATGGGTGCCCGTCCGATCCGCCGCCTGATCGAAACCGAAATTTCCCACGCCCTCAGCGAGGAAATCCTGTTTGGCAAACTGGCCCGCGGTGGCAATGTCCGTATCACCGCAAACGACGACGGCCTTGTATTTGAATTCAGTGACCCCACCGACAAATCAGGGAACAAGCGCAAGAAAGTCGCCAAGCCGTCGTGAACCTCCAGATTACGGCGGTCGCGACCGTCGCCTATATTGCCATCGGGATCATGTTCCTGGCCGAGCACGTCCAGGGCAGCCAGTTTGAATACGCCCTGTTGCTGGGAACTGTGTTTCTGGTTGTCGGGATCCTGCGCGCCTGGATGTTGCTGATGGTCGTTCGCCGTCGGCGACGCACCCAGGCCGCCGAAACCTGACCGTATTCAGAACGTAGCTACGGACCCCTCGTCCGCTTCATTCCAGAACGGCGAGTTGGGGAACGCCAGCTTCAGACCCTGCAGGATCTCACCTGGATCGGTTGGAACCGGGTAGTCGTTTTCAACGCCCTCAAAAATCCGGAACAGGTACGTGAACATTTCCTGCGCGTCGCAATTCATCGGCAGCAGGCCATCCGCCGTTGCATCCACCGCGTGACCGGCTGCAACCTGCAGGTCGTGTGTCCAGGCCCCGTACACACACGCGCGACGCCCGGGAACCAGCTCGCGAAAACGGCGAATCGCGTCACCTGCCTCGCCGGGCCGCTCGGGCGAAGACAGGGCATAGATCCCAACCGGATCGATATCGGCCAGTGCCAGTTCCAGCAGTTCAACGGTCCTGACCGCCAGGCAGTTTAATGTCGATGCCTGCGAAAAGAACGCCGATGCATCCAGCGCATCGTGGCCGAACATCACAAATGGCCGGTCCGTGGCACCATGCATCTCGGCCAGGGCGGACGGGAATAACACCCCGTAGGCCAGCGAACGCGGTTCCGGCGGACTAATATCATCCAGAGTGGTCATTTCGATGCCACCACCCCGGCCAGGAACGCCCGATAGTGTTCTGCCGATTCTGCCGGACGTTCCGCCATCGGCAGATGCCCACAGTTTTCGAGGACGACTGTCGACTTCAGGTTGGGCAGCAACGGTTCCATCACCGCGACAGCAGACACATCCAGCAATCGGTCCGTGTCCCCCCACAGGATCATTGTCGGGGCCGATACCGCGCCCAGGCGATCGTCCAGGAAATAGGTTTTCTCCTGCAGTTCGGTAAAGATCTTGTCATTGAACGATCGAAACTGAACAGACCGCTCGGCCAGTTTTTGTTTGATCGGTCCGGGGATTGGCGGAATGTCCACAAATACAAACGCCAGCAATCGATCAAAGTCCTCGACCGTATCCACCAGCAACGGATTCGTTCCGCCCTCGCGCAACCTGTCCAGCTCGCTGGGGGTCGCCGTTGTAATCCCGGCATTGGCGAACAGGGCGACGCTGGCCACCCGTTCCGGGCGTTCAATCGCCATCGCGGCGGCCAGGTGTCCGCCCATGGAATTGCCCGCAACATGGACCTGATCCAACCCTAACCGGTCCATGAACATGGACACGCGAACGACCTGGGACAAAATATCGTAACTTGCATCGCTGACCCTGGAACTGAACCCAAATCCAGGCAGGTCGGGAATCACCAGTCGGTAATCCTCGGCCAGGTGCGCAGCGAAACGGGTCCAGTTGTCCTTGTCCGCACCAAACCCGTGCAGCAACAGCAGCACCGGACCGTCGGCCCGCCCCCCGTGCAGGTACCGGATATCGTGGCCGGGAACACTGGCGGTATCCTCCAGTAAACCCGCACCACTGCGTTCCAGATTGACCGCAAACTCGAGGACGTGGTCCGGAGCAAGATACGGCAATGCAACCAGCAGGCCACCGACGAGTCCCAGCAGGACCAATGCTGCCAAGAAAAATTTCTTCATGTTCCTTTTCGGACACCCCTGTGGGCATCGTCCTCCCTGCCGGACATGTTACAAACTGCCGCCAGCCATGCAATCAGGTGGCGGCCAGCAAACTAATTCATACAATGACTCTAATGGGGAGCGCAATGACACAATACCACCGGTACGTTGCAATCTGGACACTGATGGCGGCCACGGCGTTGGTCGCCGGCTGTGCGGGCAACGCCATCCTGTTTTATGATCCGGGCGCACCTGGTTTTGCCGGAGATCGCTATCTGGACGACCAGGCAACACACCAGATCCAGATCAACAAGCTTCAATCCTATGACCCGGTCCGCGATGCGGACATCGCCCTGGCCCGCGGTGACCAGCGGTTTGTGGCGGTCAAGAAGTATTCTTACTTCATCCCTGGCGTGACCGGACTTGAAATGACCAGACTGGCCCGCGAAAAGTACGGGATCAAGGTTATTTCGGGGACCGGTGGCGAAGGCCGGCCGTTGGATGAAACGTTGTTGGATGCTGCGACAGAATACGCCAAGGCATACAA
>JBFJWU010000037.1:0-15425 GCA_041623475.1 bacterium
ACATCCATCCAGTCAGCGCCCTTGCGCCTCATTTCCTTGAGGCAGGACATGATGTACTGCACTTGCGCCTCAATGATGAAGACGACTGAGCTGTGTCCTAATCCGGTATTGGCCCCCACGATGGTAAAGAAATTGGGAAAGCCGGGGATCGTCGTGCCCAGGTACGATTCTGGCCCGTCGGCCCAGACGTCTTTCAGGTTATGTCCGTTGCGGCCGATGACATCGAACTGCAGGATGTCCTCGGATGCCTTGAAACCGGTGCACATGATGACGGCATCGACAGGCCGCCGCTTGCCGTCATCGCCAACGATTCCGGTTTTTGTAAATTTACGGATGCCAGTGTCCAGGACCTGAACGTTGTCGCGGCAGAGCGCTGGATAATAATCATTGGAAATCAGTACCCGCTTGCAACCGATGGTGTAGTCGGGAGTTACCTGGGCTCTTAATTGCGGATCGGGGACGGCGTCTTCCAGATACCGAAGTGCCAGGTTACGAAACAGTTTCATCAGCCTGGGATCGACGACAAATCCGACTGCGCGGGCTTCGTTCAGCCAGTAGATCAGATTGCGAAACATCCGTTGGGTTACAGGGAAACGATTATAGATCGCCTGTTCCAACGGGCCGATCGTCCTGTCGCCCTTGGGCAGCACCCAGGCGGGGGTGCGCTGGTAAAGGTCCATCGACGCGACTTGTTCGGCAATAGCCGGGACGATCTGGATTGCACTGGCACCCGTTCCGATTACGGCGACGCGCTTACCATCCAGGTCGTAGTCGTGATCCCATTGGGCCGAGTGGAATACCCGCCCCGCGAACTTGTCCAATCCCTGAAAGTCGGGAATCACGACCTGATTCAATGGTCCGGTGCCGGTAATCACGATATTGGCCCGGATCCGGTCGCCGTCATCCAGATCAACGGTCCAGACCGCCGTCGCCTCGTCGAACCGTGCGCCAACGACGCCGGCATTAAAACGAATATGGGGCCGAATATCGTACTTGTCAACGCAATGCTCGATATAGTCCAGGATTTCCTGCTGCTTACCGTACATCGACGACCAGTTCGGGTTCGGCTCAAAGGAATAACTGTACAGATGTGATTGCACGTCACACGCGGCACCGGGATAGGTGTTGTCGCGCCAGGTGCCGCCAACGCGGTCCGCGCGTTCGTAGATCGTAAATGTTTCGATTCCGGACTGTTTCAAGCGAATCGCCATTCCGATCCCGGCGAAGCCGGCCCCGACAATGGCAATTTCCGGATTCGTGGTCCGTGCCCGTCGCGTCAACGACGAAATTATCTCAAACATATTCTGTCCCCCTCCAGCCTGGTGACAAGTTTGTCACTAGTAACGTATGCTGAGTTTAGCAGCCTGGTGATAAAATTGTCAACAAGTTTAAAGCCTCCAGGCTCAGGAGCCCAATGCCCCCCGCACCAAAATACCAGCGATTGACCCGCCAGCAGCGCAAAGCCCAGTTGACGGACTGCGCCGTCAGGGCGTTTGCCGTCCGGGGAATCGGCCGCGCCGTTCACGCCGATGTCGCCGAACTGGCCGGCGTTTCGGTCCCGACGGTGTTCAAGTATTTTCCAACCCGGGAGGACCTGCTGGAGGCGGTATTTGGCGAGGTCACCCGATTCTTCCTGGACCTGGCCAGGGATGCCTACAGTTCACAGTCCGATCCGTTGGGGGCCATGGTCGATCACGGGCGGGCATTCGTTGATGCGGTTGTCCATAATTCGGATCACGTGAAATTGTGGCTGGAATGGAGCGCGTCAATACGCGAAGGGACCTGGGACCGCTATCTGGAAACGCGGCAGCCAGTCCTGGATATGATTGCGAGCGCTGTTCGCAGCGGGTATGACAAAGGAACAATTCCGGCTGTTCTGGATCCGGATATTGTCGCTCGCGGTGTCTTTGCCGTTGCCTATGAGCTGGTGACCCTGGTCCATACGCCCGGCAAGTCGGTTGATGACGCGTACGAACTGATTGACAAAATTGCCGACGCAATGCGAGGACGCGGAGCGTTGGCTTGAACAAAGGAATCGCGATGAGGTTTTTTCCAGTCCTGCTGGCCGTTGCCATGACGAACGGTTGCACGCTGCCGCTGATAGATTACTCGGTCCTGTCGACACAGCCGGACCCGTTGCCCGAATCCTATGAAGAGTATGAACGCGTCCATGGCGAGGACTGCGCGTGGCTGGTGTTTATCCCATTCGGGGTTCCCAGTATGACCCGGGCCCTGGAGGATGCCCTGCAGGGAGAGGGTCGTGACTATGATGCCCTGACGGACGGGCGCGCCAAGTTTTCGTTTGTACCGTTTCCGATCTCGAAAATGTGTATGGAGATTTCCGGCAAGCCGGTCCGTAAGCCAGAGCCGGGAATGGTTTCGGGTGCGTCGGTTGCCGCTCCAACACCTGCCACAGGAGAATCGCGATGAAGATTGGCCTTGTACCCGTGAACGTCGGGGGCCCGAATGTTGCCCGCGATATGGTTGAGCTGGCCCATTACGCCGAGGCGGCCGGGCTGGAGTCTGTCTGGACATTTGAGCACGTAATGGTGCCGATTGATTATCAGTCCAGGTATCCGTACCACCGCAGCGGCAAGATGCCGATTACAAATGATACGTGGTTTGTCGACCCGCTCATCTCGCTTGCTCACATCGCCGGCGCGACAACGACGCTGCGCCTGGGAACAGGGGTGAATATTCTGCCTCAGACCAACCCGTTGCTGTTTGCCAAGCAGGCGGCCAGCATCGATCAGCTCAGCAACGGACGGCTGTTGCTGGGGCTGGGGATCGGCTGGCTGGAAGAAGAGTTCGAAGCCATGGGGACGCCATTTGCCAGACGCGGTGCGCGTTTCCGCGACTACATCGAGGCCATTAAGAAGGTCTGGTCAGGGGACGTGGTTGAACATCACAGTGATTTCCTGGACTGGTCGGGTTTTGTCAGCCACCCGACGCCGCAACAACAGCCGCATCCGCCGCTGCTGATTGGTGGTACCAGTGATCCGGCCATGCGCCGTGTTGTTGATCTGGGGGACGGTTGGTACGCCCCCAGCAGCAATATTGGCGAGTTCAAGGACCAGTTGTCGCGGCTGAAAGCGGCCGCCGAATTGCGTGGGCGGGAGCTGGGCGGAATTGAACTGACAACGACGTGGCTGATCGGCCTGGAGCCGGACAAGATGAATGAATATGCGGACCTGGGCGTTGCCCGGCTGATTGTCCCATTGTTGTCGACAGGTGCCGATGGCTGGAAGGCTGGAATCGACCGGATTGCGCAGGCGCTGGACTGATCATTACTGCAGCCGGTCGAACGTGATCAAATGGACGAAAAGCCCCAGGCGCGCCTGATCTGAACTCGTGCCCCGCTCGCTCGGCCTGTCGGCCACGCAGGGTCAGGCGGGGTTGCCCTGCGGCTGGCCCATTTGGTTCAGGAACGACAGGTGAGACTTGATCGCCGCCATGACCGATGGGTATTCGTTATAGGGGACACCGAACTCCTCGGCGGTTTCCTTGACGATTCGGCTGATCGCCGGATAGTGAATGTGACAGATCTTGCTGAACAAATGATGTTCGACCTGGAAATTCAATCCACCAACATAAAAATTGACCAGCGGATTGCGGCGGGCAAAATTTGCCGTGGTCTTCATCTGGTGTACCGCCCATTCGTCGCCGACCGTTCCGTCCGGTCCGGGTTCCGGGAATTCCGCCAGTTCAACCGTATGGGCCAACTGGAACACCAGTGACAGGGTGAATCCGAGAATCATATGAACACCGACGAACCCGGCGAGTACGTGCAACGGATGGTGCAGCAGCATCGGCACCACCAGAGCATAGGTGAAATAAAATGCTTTGCCGCCCCAAAAGACGACCTTGTCGCGAGTCTTCGGTTTCGGAAACTCGTAGTCACCGATTTTGCCGCCAAAGTACTCGCTGAAGTCGCTGTAAAACACCCAGTACAGGCTTAACAGTGAATAGAGTGGCAGGGCGTACCACGCCTGGTAACGGTGCCAGGGTTTGCGGTCCTGGACCGGACTCAGCCGCAACATCGGCGCGGCGTGGATGTCATCGTCCAGGTCATCAATATTTGTATATGTGTGGTGCAGTACATTGTGCTTGTGGTTCCACAGCCACTGGCTGCCACCGATCATGTCCAGCATGTATCCCATGACGTTGTTGACCCGCGGATTCGACGAGTAGCCGCCGTGTCCACCGTCGTGCATCACGCAAAAACCGATCATAATGTGTCCCTGGGCCAGCAGGAAACCCCACAGCAGGGCCGCTTGCAAGCTCGAACTGAAAAACACAAGCATCACATAGGAGACGACGCTCAGGGACACGATGAATGCGGTTTTCAGGTACATCTGTGGCAGGTCACGTTCGGTCTGGCCCTGGCCGGCGATGTAGTCGCGCACCCGGGTACGAACCGTTTTGTGAAACGATCCCCGTACAGGGAATTGAATAGACGGACTGCTCATTTGATTGACTTCACCAGATCCTGATTATTGGTTGGTTGGCGGACGACTGGGCCTGAAATCATGATAGGGCAGACACCGCAGGAAATCCAGTTGGACAACGCGGATTTTCCGGTTCAGGTCGCAGGGCCGGTTGGATCAGCCGACATCGACCCGCCGCCAGCAGGAGGCAAGCCAACTGGCAATTGTGGCATGTTGCCGGCAGCGCGCGCGCGCTTTTTGCCGGCGGACCACGCCTGGCGAAGGAAATAGGTGTATTCAGGACAGTCGATCTGGATTGTGTAGCTGGGTGAGTTGACGTACAGGTCTTTCATCATCTGGTCATACTTGATCATTTCCTGCCGCATCTGTTCGGGGGCGGGCAGGTGGAACTGACCCGTCAGAAAGCTGGCCATCACATGGGACTGCAGTTCAGCGATTGGCATCATGGCACACAGCGGTTGCACCAGGGCGAGGAACATCAAACCCGGATGTTCCGGGTCCCAGATCCGTTGCCACAGGGGAATACTGTTATTCGGCGCGGCAATAAACGATTCGTCGAAAAATGGGAACGTAATGTTGTAACCGGTGCACCAGATAATGGCATCGACATCTTCGACGGTGCCGTCTGCAAACTCGACCTGTCGGCCTTTCAGCATTTTGACGTTGGGCTTGGGTGTGATGTCGCCGTGGATCAGGCGCGTATGGATTTCCTGCGAAATAGTCGGGTGCCGTTCGTGGGGTTGGCATTCCGGGTCCTTCAAACCGACCCGGGACGGACTTCCCACCGACATTTTCAGGATGGTTCTGGCCAGCGCGTCCGAGAATTTCAGCCGCAGGCTCCGGGGAATAAACTTGCGCCGAAAATGTTCCCAGATAGTCGGTTCGGCCATCGGGTGCCGCAAAAAAGCATCCTGGGGCGTATTTCCAAGCAGTTTGGGCAGGATCCAGACACCTGACCGCTGCGACAGGAAGACCTTTTTTGCGCCCTGACCATAGTGGGCCAGTTCACACGCAATATCCATCGCGGAATTGCCCATACCGACGACGACAACATTCTTGTCCTTCAGGTCATGGGGATCCTGGGTATCAACGTAATGGTGGCTGTGGATCTGGATTCCATCAAATTCCCCGGGATAATCCGGAATCCTGGGGTCCCAGTGATGGCCGTTGGCGACAACAACAGCATCGTAGTGGCGGGTTTCCCGGGTGCCATCGCCTGTTTCCAGTTCGACCAGCCATGATTCGTCGTTTTGTTTCTCGACACGCGCGACCCGTGTCCTGAACGTAATGTTCCTGCGCACATCAAAATGGTCGGCGTAGGATTCAAAGTACTCAAGGATGTGTGTGTGGCTGGGGTATTCGGGTACGTTGTCGGCGAACGGGAAGTCAGACAGGACCATCAGCGGTTTGCCGGTATTGATATGCAGGGACCGGTAGCAGGTCGAAGCCCCGTTGTCGTTCTTGAATCGCCATAACCCGCCAATTCCGCTGCCCATCTCGAAGCAATCGTAGGGCAGTCCGTACTGTTTCATCACCTTTGCACAGATGACGCCACTGGTACCGGCACCAATGATGCAGGTTTTGGGCAGTTGATTGTCGCTGGTCACAGAGGACTCCTGGTCGATACTCCCGGACTCAGGCTAGCCCTTATTGATAATAATGTCAATAGGGCGTATGCTGGTTTCCATGACAACGGGCACGGCAAACAGTACGGGACGGCGCACACGGCTAACGCCTGAACAACGCCGTGCGCAGTTACTTGACTGCGCCGTCTCGGCGTTCGCGGACAAAGGAATCGGTCGTGCCGTCCACGCCGACGTTGCCGAGCGGGCCGGGGTATCGGTAGCGACAGTCTTCAATTATTTTTCGACGCGAGATGTCCTGGTGGCCGACGTCCTGGCACGTGTTGGCGACCATTTTCTGGCGATTGCGCGGCAGGTGTACGAGGACGAGGGTTACGACCTGGCTGGTATGGCCGGGCAGGCCAAGCGTTTTGCTGAAGTCATTGAAACCCAGGGGGACTATGTCAAGGTCTGGCTGGAATGGAGTGCTTCGCTGCGCGACGAGACCTGGCCCGCGTATCTTGACTTCTACCAGGAGCTGACCGAGCTTGCGGAACGGGCAATCCGCGGGGCCAAGGATGCGGGCCAGATCAGGACACCGATGTCCGCCAGGGACTTGTCAAAATTTTTTATCGGCTCGGCACCCTTGCTGGTGACCATGATGAACACGCCTGGTAATACGCTGGACGACGCAATCGGATTTGTTGACCGGACGGTGTCAGCGATCCTGGCACCGCGTTAAGGAGTTGTTGCGGCTGCTGCCGCGGTTGCCGGAATACCAATTGATTCCGTGACGGCTGATGGCGGGCCGCGGAAAACCTTGACCTGCGGGTTTTCACGCTCGAACAGGAACTTCAGAAAGCCAAAGGCACCCGCCCGAATCTGGGGGTCGGGATCCACGTGCATGTCGAGGAACGCCAGGGTGGCCAGGGCGGTCAGTGTCTGCTGCTGGCCAGGCGGCATGGCCAGGTCGGGCAGGGGGGTGTCGCAGGGCAGCCGGGCATCGGCAGGGTCAAAAACGACTCCGTCGTCCGCTTCGAACAGCCCTGCAAACGGATTGGTGTCGGGGTCGATGAAGTCCATGATCTGGCTGCACCCCAGGCTGTCGGGGTTGTCGTAGAACCGCAGCAGTTTTGATGCGATATCGGCAAAACCTGTATGGGATGCGCCCTGCAGTGTGACCAGCGTCGCGGTCGGGTCTTTGTCCAGGAGCGGCGGGCCATTCAGATCATAGTGAATCATTGCATCGATATCGCCGGCAACCATCATCATCGGAGTATCCGTGACGGCGTAGAACGATTCCGTAAACATCGCCGTCGGGCCGCCAATGGATACGGCAGCGGCGATTCGAGGGTCACGCCAGCGCGGATGGTACGTGGCCAACTGGGTGGTCAGCCCACCAAGCGATAACCCGACGGCAGCGATTCGATCCGGGTCGACGTGGCCCGGCAGTGCCGTGGACGGGTCGCCGGTTGCCATATCAATCAGGAACGACACGTCGCCCGGCTGGCTGACAACATCGGCAAGATTTGGCCCCCCGGGCGCAAAGTAGTTTGTCAGCGGATAGTTCACAGCGATGGTTATATAGCCGTGGGTTGCGACGTATTCAGCGAGGTACGTGCCTTCGCGAAAATTGGACATAAATCCGTGGCTGTAGATGATCAGCGGATGTCGTCCGGGAGCGATCCGTCCAGCGCTTGCCGGATACCAGACACGACCCGACAAGGGGCGCTGTGCCGAGCCGGCAAAGTCACCATTTGCCATTGTCTCGCGATCCTGGTCGGTCCAATCAATGTCCAGTGAGCCGACGCTGTACTGACCCGACGTAAAATAGCCTTTGGATACTTCGCCGTCCGGTATCCACGGGTCGGCAGACAACAGCATCACAGCTGCGATCCCCGTGCCGGCGATCAGGACCAGCAGGCCTATGGCGAGTTTTTTCATTCGTCATCCTTTGTATCCGCCCAGTCCTGGAACGGTGCCAGCAGTTGCCGCCCGAAGATGCTCCAGACGCCGCTTTCTTCGTTGCCACGTATGGCAGGCAGGTCATCGTCCGGCAGCAGCCCGACGTTGGCCGGTCCTTGTACGCCGGGCAGGTAAAGTGTGCCAAAAACATAGTCCCACACCAGCGTCGGGCCGACGTAATTGCTGTTGGATTCGCGGATGACCTGCGAATGATGAAAGCGGTGGTGCCACGGCGTATAGATGATCCGGTCCAGCCACCGGGTGTTTGTATCAACATTACTATGGTGACTGAATCCGATCGCGCTGTTGAACATCAGGAACGTCAACAGGACATCCGGTGAAACACCGGTTGCGATCAGGACGACATAACGTGGCCCGGAATTCACAAAATGTTCGAGCGGGTGCATCCGGGCTGCCGCAGTCCAGTTCAGTTCGTCGACGCTGTGGTGGATCCGGTGCAGGGCCCAGCCTCTGGCGTGTTCGTGCATCAGCCGATGGAACCAGTAGACAAAGAAGTCAGAGACGACGAACAGCAGGATGACCTGCGCAACCAGCGGCCAGTCGTGGGGCCAGGGCAACGGGCTACCAGTCGTGCGGGCGACCCAGTCAACCACTGGCACAATCGCACCATACGCCGCAAGTTTGACAATAAACTCATTTAGAGAAAAGCTGCTGATCCAGTAGATCAAGTTCAGTTTGGCATTCTGCCGGGACCGCCGGGTGTTGCGGGCTTGCCAGTCCTGGCGATAGGGAATCAGGGCCTCGAACAGCATTGTCGTGAAAACCGCGAACAGGGTTCCGGCCATTGCGGCCGCGAACAACGACATACCGGATTCGTAGACCATCAGTCCGAGCACCGGGGCTCCCAGCGAAATGGTAGGAAACGCTGTGACGGACAGCATCTTGTGAATCGCTGAACCTCGCCGGATCACGCTGCGTCTCCCGATGCGCAGATCATGTCGGCCAGCGTGTTGGCAAAGTCCTCGGCATCAACCTGGTCCGGGGACTCGCCAAAAAACATCCGCGACAAATGAAATCCGACAATCGAATTCTGGGCGACAGATGCCAGCGCCAGTGGATCCCTGCGGGGAATCTCGCCATTGTCCATCCGCTGCTGATACTCCTGGGCGATGAATGTTCGGCTGTCGACAACAAGCAATTGCCTGATCTGCTCAAACTCGTCTGGAAAGTTGCCGTATTCACGTGCCAGCAGCATGACCAGTTTCTGAAGTTTCTCCAGGAACATCAATGACATACGAAAAGTCAACAGGATCTCGGCACGGGTATCGCCCAACGATCCCGCCACCGTACGTTCGTTCAGGTCCCGCCATTCAACAACCTGCGCCACTTCGCGTTTGATCAGCTGCTGCATCAGTTCATGTTTGGAACTGAAATGCCGATGGAAGCTTCCGGTCCCCTGTGCCAGTCCGGCAGCAGATTCCAGTTCGCGAATTGGTACCGCATCGAAGCCCCGATCGGCAAACAGTTCCAGGCCGGCATCCAATAACCGATCCCGGGTTTGACCGTGTTTGCCCATATTGCCTCAGATAAATAAGATGATTACAAAATGCAATTAAAGTATTGCATTTTTTGGTTTGCGTTGCAAACGGGCGGCTAGAATAAGCGAATGCAGCCCCGCGCAAATTATGCCCTGTCAGTCCTGCTGGCGGCGTACATCCTGTCATTCATTGATCGCAATGTAATGGCGATCCTGATCGGGCCCATTCGCCAGAGCTTTGAAATATCGGATTTCCAGTTCGGGCTCCTGCACGGACTTGCCTTTACGATCTTCTACACCTTCCTTGGTCTGCCGATCGGCCGGTTGGCTGATCGGTGGAGTCGGCGCACGATCATCGGGATCGGGGTGTTTTTCTGGAGCCTGATGACAATGGCCTGTGGCCTGGTCAGCAGTTTTGTCGGGCTCTTCATCGCGCGGATGGGGGTCGGGGTGGGCGAGGCCGCGCTGTCGCCGCCTGCGCATTCGCTGCTGACTGATTTTTTCGAACCTGAGCGCCTGCCCGGGGCGATGTCCGTATTTACACTGGGTATCACTATCGGTGGCGGCCTGGCGTATATGGTCGGCGGCTGGGTTTACGGAATGTTTGAAGGGGTAGCCAGCGTTTGGCCCGTTATCGGGCAACTGGAGACCTGGCAATTGACGTTTATTGCGGTCGGCGCACCCGGGTTGGTTGTTGCATTGATGATGGTAACAGTACCGGAGCCAGTGCGGTCAGGCAGGTCCGGCCATTGGGGAGACGCTGTGCCCGTGTCAGAGGTGATCGACTGGTTGCGGACAAACCGCCGCATTTACGGGGCTTATTTTGTTTCGATTTCGCTCCTGGCTGTGATGGGTTACGGGATGATGAGCTGGTATGTCGAGATGATCATTCGCAGGTTCGGGGCGGATCGAACGGTCATTGGGCCACAATTCGGCTGGCTGTTTGTGGTCTTTGGCAGCGTCGGAGCGCTGGCCGGTGGCTGGTTTACCGGCTGGCTGGAACGCCGGGGATATCCTGATGCCCACCTGCGAATTGTGATGCTGGCTGCAATGGCCTGGGTCCTGCCCGCTGTTGCCGGACCGTTGCTGCCGACCGAGGGGCTCGTGCTGTGGGCGGCTGCACCGGGGTTGTTTTTGCTGAACAGTTACTTTGGTGCCGCCATTGCCGGGTTGCAACTGGCGACACCAAACGCGATGCGGGCGCAGGTGTCGGCGTTGTTGCTGTTTATGACCAATGTCCTGGGCCTCGGCGTGGGGCCGGCGCTGGTGGGATTCTTAACCGATTATGTTTTTGGCGCCGACAATTTCCTGCACTATTCGTTAAGTGCACTGGGTGCAGCGCTGTGTCCGGTCGCGGCGGTGGCCGCCGGCGTTGGACTGAAGGCCGCCAGGGCGTTTGCCGCCCGTCAGGTCGGATCGGCGGGCTCTATCCCGGCCAGCTGATTGACCCATCGGCCTCAACCAGTTTGACCGACTTGACCGGCTCGGGCTGTTTGCCCATGGCAATCATCTTGCGGCTCCAATTGGGAACTTTCATCCCGGCAAAGCTGTTGACCCAGTCGCGGTTTTCACCGGTACAGACATCAAAGCTGGAACCGTGCCAGGGGCAGACGATTGCACCGTCCACAACCTTGCCACGGGCCATGGACCAGCCCAGGTGGGGGCAGCGATTTTCCATGGCATAGACATCGTTGTCTTTGCGGATCAGTAACCAATCCTTGCCATCGACTGTGACTTTGAGCGGTTTGTCGCTTGCTACGTCGCTGGAATTGGCGATTTGCATCGATGTTTCCTTTCGATTGTTATGACGGGTTCCGCAGTTTTGCAAAATCCGGGGCGCGTTTTTCCATAAATGCCATGATTGCTTCCATGTTCTCGGGGCTGCCAACTGTCCGCACCAGCGCATCCATTTCGGCTTCGGTCGCTGCGCGCAGGGCATCGGCGCGCGTGGCCATCAGGAGGCGCTTGGTTTCCCGCAGTGAATTCGGCGGTTGGGCGGCGATGGTTTCTGCCAGTTCCGTCATCTGGTCCAGGAGCTGGTCATCGGGGACAACGCGGGCGCACATGCCCAGCTCCTGCGCTCGCTCGGACGAGATCCAGCCAGCGGTATACAGCAGTTCGGCGGCAACCTGGGGGCCGACAATCTGCTGCAACAACAGGCTGCTGCCAGCCTCAGGCACGATGCCCAGCGATACAAACGGCATCCGCAGCCGCGCCGATTCCGCCAGGTAGACGATGTCGGACAAAAACAGCGTTGTTACACCGATGCCGACGGCAACGCCGTTGACCGCGGACAACAGGGGTTTGTCAAATGTAATGAGCTCTTCCTGGTAGCCGGCGAAGCCACCGATCTCGCCAGGCTGCGGATTGACCGTCGCGCCCATGTCGGACAGGTCCTGGCCGGCAGAGAACGCTCCACCGGATCCGGTCAGCAGGACGGCGCCCGTGTCATCGTCATTGCGGGCTGCCCGCAGCGCATCCCGGATATCGTTGTATTGCTGGACGTTGAATGCGTTTTTCTTGTGCGGGCGATTGATTGTAATCGTCAGGACCCGGTTGGTCAGGTCAGTTGAGATCGTTTCAAAAGGCACGGCAAACTCGCTTTCGGCTGGTGGCACCTGCCTGTCAGGTTACCAAGCGGCGGAAAAGTTGACATGTCAGTCAATTACGTAACACCAAGAAAAAAACGGGGGAGCACTGCTCCCCCGTTTTCGTTACGGCGTTATCCCTGTTGCGTGGTCAGGGACGCAGCCATTCGTCAATCGCAAACGCTGCATAGGCATTAGCGGCCTTGTTGACCGAGTAGATTGTTCCGGCCTTGAATCCCAAATCGCTGTCCGGACTGACCGGCAGTTCTGAGACATCGATAAACAGGACGCCGTTAAAACTGGCATCCTGGAACGCCACGTACGGCAACGGATACTGGATCAACGCGGCCTCGTCAGGTGGTTCGATGCCATCGGCAGGAATCGTCAAGGCGTTCAGGTGCGTCGCCGCCGCTGGGTCGCCGTCGACAAAAACATAACTGCCCGTGAAGTGTGCCGTGTCTCCAAATGACACATACGGTTCGTTGTCATTGGTCAACCAGCCTTCGCCTTCGACCAGGTATTCGGCAGACGTGCTGTCGTCGTTATCGTGGTCCGTCCAGTAAGGCAGGAATGACCGGACACCGGTCGGCGTCTCAAAATATGCACCAAAGTCGACCTCGACCGCTTCCGGAACCGGAGACAGGTACAGGTCCAACACGTCGACAGCGTCGATCAGGTCGTTGACTTCGGCCAGGCCCAGCCGCCGGGACGAGATGCTGTCATCGTCGACCGACGCAAACTGGTCACCGAGAACCGCAAGGATTTCGTGAACGGCTGTGATAATTGCCTCGTAGTCGCCCAGGCCGCCAGTCAGGTTCAGCAGAATCCCGCCCTCGATAGATGGTTCGCTGAATGCACCGGACAGGTGCAGCTCGCGCAGCCCGATAACCACAGAGTCGCCTTCGTCCATCCGGCCGTTTCCGTTGGCATCGACCAGGCCCAGGATATTGTCAGTGGTATCCGGGTCAACAATCGCTTCGGCTTCCAGCTGCGGGATCAGGCCGACAGGGTCTGGGCCCGTGGGGTCATAGATTGTGCGGATTGCAAGGGTAATGTCGTTGTCCACCTGATTGAACCGGTCCAGGTTGCCAAGGGTCAGCAGGTTTGGATTTCTTTCAAACAATACGGCTGATGCCCGAACCGCAGACAGGTAGGTGGGAATCGTTACGTCCTGGTTGACGCTGTCGATTTCCAGCTCCTGGGAGCCAATTGCGGCGTCAATAATGATGTCGATCGTGTCGTTCAGGTCGGTCAGGTTGATCTCGATCTGGTGTGCCAGCAGAAAACGAATCCCGGCCTCTGCGGATGCGACGGCGGATTGAATCGCCCGGGCTGCAGATGCGTCGAATTCATAGCCGAACCGGGCCCGAAAATAAATCAGGCTGTCGGGTTCGCCAAGTTCGACCGGAAATCCATTCTCCAGGACAAGCTTGCATCCGTTGGCGATGACGTAACCTGTGCCTTCGAGCATCTCGGCAAAGAACTCCTCGAATGGTTCCAGGAGGTTTTCGACGATCTGCAGCAGATTGGTCTGGGCAGGCTGATAACCCGGTGCTGCGCCCCAGACCGCTGCGGCAGCATCGACAAACGTGTCAATCCGATCAGCGGTGTCCTGGATCCCGGCAAGAACCAGTCCGTAATGGGCCTCGCATTCATAGTCCTGCTCTGTGACCAGCTGCGAAAAGCTGGATTGAGCCTTTTCGTACTCTCCGACGCTGAGTGCCTCGATCCCCTCGGACAGAAGGATCTCCTGCTGCGTCTGTGGCCCGGTACCGGATCCGGCGCCGGCTCCGCTGTCGCACGCAGGCAGCAGCAAGGCCGCGCCGGCCGCCAGCGCGGCCAGTCTGATTGAAGTTGTCGGATGGTTCATAGTCAGGTTCCTCCGTCCTGTTTCGTTCCAATGGAATCGTTTTTTGGCTCGTCTGTATTTCGGGGTCACGGCAGTAGCCATTCTTCAATGGCAAACAAGGAATACGCATTGATCGCCTTGTTGATCGAATATGTGTCTGCTGACTGGAATGCGTCGTCAGGTCCAGGGCTGATCGGCAGCAGCCCGTCATTTACAAAGAGGACGCCGTTCAGCGTCGGGTCCTGGAACGCGATGTAAGGCAGGGGGCTTTGGACCAGGGCGGCCTGGTCGGGCGGCTCAATCCCGTCTGCCGGTATCGTCAGGGCATCCAGCTGCGTTGTAACAGCGGGATCGCCGTCGGTAAACACATAACTGCCGGTAAAGTGCGCGGCGTCACCAAATGACAAATAAGCTTCCGCCGGGGCTGGCAGCCAGGCTTCGCCTTCGATCAGGTATTCAGCCGGTGTCTCCGGGTCGTTGTCGTGGTCGGTCCAGTAGGGCAGCAACTGCCGAATGCCGATTGGGGTCGTGAAGTAACTGCCAAAACTGAATTCGATTGCTTCCGGCAGCGGTGATAAATAGATATCAAGTACGTCGATGGCTTCGATCAGGTCATTGGCCGGGGCCAATCCCAGCCGGGCAGGCGAAATGGAATCGTCGTCGACTGCCGCAAACTGATCGCCCAGGATTGACAGGATCTCGTGCAGCGCCGCGATGATCGATTCGTAGTCGCCCAGACCACCGGTCAGGTTCAGGCGGATACCCTGTTCGATGGAAGGACTGCTGAGCGCGCCGGTCAGGTGCAGTTCGCGCAGTCCAATGACAATCGAATCGCCCTGGTCCATTCGGCCATTCCCGTTGGCATCAACAAGGCCGAGGATGTTGTCGGTCGGGTCTGGGTCCACCAGCGCTTCCGCCTGAAGCTGCGGAATCAAACCCGCGGGCTCAATGCCGGTCGGATCGTAAAGCGTGCGAATCATTAATGTCAGGTCATTGTCGATCAGGTTGAAACGTTCACGGCTGCCCAGGGCTAACAGGTTCGGGTTACGTTCAAACAACACCGCTGTTGATCGTAGTGCGCCAATGGCAGTCGGAATGGTGACCGTCTCGCTGGCCTGGTCAATCTGCAGCTGCTGCGAGCCCGTCACGGCGTCAACGATCACGTCGATTGTGTCGTTAAGGTCTGTCAGGTTGACCTCGATCTGGTGGGCCAGCAGAAACCGGATCGCTGATTGGGCACCGGCAAAAGTTGCCTGGATTGCACGCGCAGCAGACGCGTCAAATTCGTATCCGAACCTGGCGCGAAAGTAGATAATGCTTTCAGGTTCTCCCATCTCGACAGGAAAACCGTTTTCGAGGATCAGTTTGCATCCATTTGCTATGACAAACGTCGTGCCTTCGATCAGTTCGGCAAAAAATTCCTCAAACGGTTCCAGCAGGTTCTCGAAAATCTGCAGCAAGTCGGTCTGAGTTGGTCGGTACCCTGGTGCCGCACCCCATACGGCCGCTGCTGCA
>JBFJWU010000038.1:0-14861 GCA_041623475.1 bacterium
CACGTGCGACCCGACGATCGCAGCTCATGAACGAATCCGCCAATACATCCTTGAACCTGCTGCTGGATGGCAATGCACGATACCGTGCCGGAACCAATGTGGCCGACATGCCGTCCGTGGACGGACAGGCGCCGGTTGCGGCGATCTTGGCGTGCGCCGATTCACGCCTGTCTCTGGCCACCGTATTCGATTGCGAGCCGGGCCATCTGTTCTCGGTCCGCGTCGCTGGTCAGGTCCTGGACAGCAGCGTGATCGGCAGTCTCGAATACGCAGTTGACCAATTGGCTGTCCCGGTCCTGATGGTGCTGGGGCACACCCATTGCGGTGCCGTGGCGGCGGCCCTGTCCGGGGCGAACGATCGCGTGCCCGACCATTTGGCAACGTCCGTCGAGCGAATACGGGACCTGCTAGACCAGGCTCGTGTTGCCGAGGGCCCGAACCAGGCCCGGCTGGCCGAAGTGGCAAATGTGCGTGGTGTGCTGGCCGAGCTGGTTGTGCAATCTGCTGTAATCCGCCAGCGGCAGGCCGACGGTGCCCTGGCACTGGTTGGGGCGATTTATGACCTGGAGACGGGGGCCGTGCGACTGCTCGATTGACGGCAACCTGTAATCCCCTGCGCCGGCGCGACTGGCAACATAAAAGGGCGGCCTGGTGGCCGCCCTTTTTGCGCATGTAATTCCCGATGGAGGAGGAGGATTTACATGTTTGCAGCAATTTTGTCCGCGTCGACAACTGGCGCCTTGCCCCGGGACCGCAGTTCCAGGTACTCTTCGCCGGTAATCTGGCGGCGACCAGTAAAATCCGATTCGACGTCGTCGACCCATTGTCCTGCCGCAGCTCCGGACCCTGCCTGCAGGGTCATCAGTTCGGCACCAAAGCCGGACCCATATGAGAACGCGACGATTTCGCGTCCCTGGTCGAGTCCGTTCAGCGCGTGAGCCACAGCGATCCAGAGGCTGGCGGTATAGCAGTTTCCGACCTCGCGGTTCCATTCCATCGATGGGTCAACCAGGGAGTCGTAGATATCGCTTGTCTTGTCGGGATCCCAACCGGACACTTCACCCAGGCGGTTGACACCTTTGCGAACCATCTTCGGGAACGGGACGTGCATACAGACGGCCTTGTAGTCGGCCAGTGTCGATTCGGCCTCGGCACCGTCCAGGAACTGGTCAAAGCAGTTTGCCGTGGCGTCGTTGTAGCAGTCGACGCTGAACTTGCCTTCGACGCGCGGGTAATCCTCGCCCACAGGCCGCCAGAAATCAAAAGCAGGCTCGCTCCACGCGTATGATTCGCGGCTGACGCTGGCTATCGTCGGCTTGTCGATGACAAATGCGACTGCACCGGCACCCTGTGTTGGTTCGCCGCCGTCGTTTTCGCCATACAGGGCGACATCGGATGCGATAACCAGTGCCGCCTTGCCGTTGCTGGCACCGGACCATTTCCATTCCAGCGCCTGGCGAAGCGCCAGTGTACCGCCGTAGCACGCGTGTTTGACTTCGTAGGACCGCACGGCACCTTTGAGGCCAAGGCGATCAGCAACCCAGGCGCTGAGTGGCCGGCTCATGTCCTGAGCGGTTTCCGTACCGACGACAATCATGCCGATGTCCTCGATACTGCCGTCCCAGCGATCCAGGGCCCGGCGGGCCGCCTGTTCGGCGATGTCGACGACCGACTCGCCGGTGTCGCACAAGGCGATGGTCCGGCACCCCAGGCCGACGGTGAACTTGCCGGGGTCAATTCCGCGAACCCGCGCCAGTTCCTCTACGGGCAGGGCCAGTGAAGGAAATGCCAGCCCGATTGAATCGATGCCAGCGTCATTCGAATAAGTATGTTTGATTGCCATTGCGGCGCCTCCTGAATTTCGATCGTAAAAGATCTGTTCCTCTTTGGTTCGGGGTACAGTCAATCGGTTTGTGCAACCTGCAACAAGCGCAGAGTGGCCACTCGCTCTAACAGCACTCACTAACCGAGATACTGCAGTGCGAGTTAGATCACTTAGAGGCATACATTGCATAACGTGTCAGCGAATGGAATTATGTCGGCGTGGCACTCAAGGTTCATCACATCAACTGCGGGTCGATGTGCGCGCTTGGCGGCCGGCTGATCAGTGGCCAGGGCGGTTTCCTGAAGCGTGCGCCAATGGTGTGCCATTGCCTGCTGATCGAGACGGACGCCGGCCTGGTACTGGTCGACACGGGGATCGGCACAATGGAGATTGGCCGGCCCGGGCAACTGGGCCGGTTGTTTGGCACGGTGACCCGGCCGACCTACGAGTTTTCAGAAACGGCGCTGGCCCACGTTCAGGCGGCCGGGTTCAAGCCGGCAGATGTCCGGCACATTATCCCGACGCACCTGGACCTGGATCACGCGGGGGGCATTCCCGACTTTCCCGAGGCGCGGGTTCACGTCCATCAACAGGAGCTGGCTGCCGCCCGCACAGCCCGGGGGGTGGCTGGCCATCGCTATCGTTCCTACCAGTTTGAGTCAGCCGAGTTTGTCCAGTATGACGCGACCTCCGGCGATGACTGGTTTGGCCTGGGTGCGATTCGGCAATTGCAGGGTGTTGGTGACGAGATCCTGCTGATCCCGCTGTTTGGGCACAGCGCCGGGCATTGTGGTGTCGCCGTTGACAGCGGCGACACCTGGTTATTGCACGCCGGCGACGCTTATTTTCACCACGACCAGATGGGCTCGGATCCTGGTTGTCCACCGGGCCTGAAAATCTTCCAGGATGTGATCCAGTGGAATCGGCAACAGCGGCTGGACAACCTGAAGCGGCTGAACCGAATGGCCAATCAGTATTCGGATCAGGTCGATGTGTTCTGTGCCCACGATCCGGTTGAACTGGATGCCTTGTCCTGATCTCAGGGTGGTGCGATCCCTCCGGAAAACAATCCATCGGCAGGCCAGGGGTCTTGCCAATCGATCTGCGGAAGGACAACGGATTCCAGCGTCAGGCCCCGGGCCGGTGCGGTGATGCCCAGACCGCCGCGGTCGCCATTGTCCAGGGCTGCGGCAACCGAGTCCGGGGTCAGGTTCCCACGTCCGACATCGACCAGTGTGCCAGCGAGGATCCGGACCTGGTGGGTCAGGAACCCTGGTCCGCGGACGACGAATTGACATGCATCCCCGTCCTGGTCTATGCGACTTTCTGACAGTGTCCGGACCGTTGAGCCTTCGCCGCTCCAGCGTCGGGAGCACGCCGCCCGAAAATCCCGCTGCGTCTTCCAGGTCGCGGCAACGTCTGCCAGGATGCCCCGGTCCAGTCGATCGGGGACCCACCATTCCCGGTCATTGTGCAGTGGATCACGGGCGGCCGCGAAGCGAAAACGATAGACATACGTTTTTTCCCCGCAGGCGGACCGTGGCGCAAAATCGTCAGGTGCCCAGGCCGCGGCCTGGACAGCGACATCGTCGGGCAGGGCGGTATTGACACCCTTCAGCCATTTTGCCGGCGGGATGTCGTCGCGTACTGTCGCGGCGCAGACGAGCGATCGTGCGTGGACACCGGTGTCTGTGCGGCTGCATGCATAGACTTTCACGGGGCCCGATTGCAGTTGTGAAAACGCGTCCTCGGTCAGTTGCTGGATCGACGACTGGTTGGTCTGGCGTTGCCAGCCGCTGGCGATCCGTCCATGAAATGCCAGAGTGAACGCCAGCCGGCGTTCGCTCACGATCGCTCCAGCGGCGGTTCCGGCAGGTGGGCGGTGTCGTTCAGCCCGTGCAGGACCCACAGTTCGCCGAAGCGCTTGAGCACCGAGATACTGGCATTGTCGACACGGACCGCCCAGGTGTTGTCGACCGGTACGCCGGTCACGGCATACAACAGGGCGCGGATCGTACCGCCGTGTAAAAAGGCTGCGTAGCGGCCTGACGGGGGCAGGTCGGCGCGCCAGTCAACGACGCGTTGGTGCAGGTCCATATAGGATTCGCCATTGGGGGCCCGGAAACCGTGGGGATCTCGCCGCCATTGGGCGATCGTATCGCCATGGGTATTCAGCAGGTCGTGGTAGCTTTTGCCCTCGAATTCGCCAAAGTCCATTTCGCGCAAGCGAATATCGGTCAGCAGGTCGCAGTCAGGCAAGGCCAGTCGGGCGGTATCGGCTGCGCGTTTCAGGTCCGAGCTGAAGACACCGTCAAATTGTTCCTGCGCCAGTCGCTCGGCCAGTGCCCGCGCCTGGGCAATGCCCTGGTCACTGAGCGGCGTGTCGCTCTGGCCTTGCCAGCGTTGTTGTCGGTTCCAATCCGTTTCGCCGTGGCGGATCAACCACAGGTCCAAACGTTGGTCACTGTCCGGGTTCTCGGTCACTGCCGGAAACCGTCAAAAACTGAGGCGCAGGCCTGCCTGCCAGCTGCTATGTGTGAAATCAGCGGTCTTCGGGTTTCCGAAATCGTCCAGGCGCGAATGCTGGTAGCCGGCAAAAACAGCCGTGTCCTTGATGCCATAGTTATCCAGCATATACTGGGCAGCAGACTTTTCCATCCAGTCGAGCAGCAGTTCCAGTTCAGCCGTACCGTGCCAGCCGCTGACAAAGTTCTGGGTGTTGCGACCGGATGGATTACCTTCCATGAATGGCCACAGGTCAATTCCAAACTGGCCGCTGATCATCAGCGGCTGGTCCCGGAACCAGCGGCCGCGGTAGCTCAGGCCGGCTGAAGTCGGAGCGTATACCATCCGAATCGTTTCATCGCTTTTGCGGATTCGGCCACCGTCGGTATTGATTGACTTGCCCCTGTCCAGTGCGAAACCCGTACCGGCGTGAATCCCCCAGTCACCCAGCAGCTGGACCGGGAACAGGTGGTACGAGAATTTGATTGGGACTGTGCCGCGTCCACCATAGACCTGTCCATAGTCGACAGCAACACCGTTGTCGGATACGCCCCTGACACGACTTGGATCCAGCTGGCTGAGCTGCAGGCTGAAGGCCTGTTCCAGCTCTGCTGCAATGCCGATAAATTCCCCCGCAGTCGCCGTGGCAGGCTGGATTAACGCTGTGGACAGGACCAGTCCGGCCACCGCAGCGTGCCGCGTCCTGCGAACCCAGCCCAATGCCGGAAACAGCGCCAGCAATCCCAGCAGCAACAGTGGCCCCATGGATCCCAGCACAACGGCTGCCGGTGCCGCAATGGTCAGGATTACCCGGGCCAGCGCCCGGGCCGTGGGTGAGTCTGCCAGCCAGGCGGCTGCCGGGGGACTGTTCTGGTAATAAAACTGGACGACGTCCTGTCCGTACGGCAGGCGCAGCAAAAATCCATCGCGGAAAAACCGCCAGGCGTCGACCCAGACGGCACGCTGGTCCCCGTAGGCAGCCGTCACGACAAAGCAGCGATCGTCGAATCCGAGGATCTCTGCCAGTGTCTCCGTCGTGATCGGCGTTTCCGATACGAACAGGGGATTGTTAGCGCTGTCCACGGCGATATCTGATGCATTCCCGGCCGGGTCAATGACCTGCAGGGTGAGGTATACAGTTTTCGAGTTCTCCAGACCGTCCAGGATATGGTCGGATTCCGTTGCCGGGACGTCCAGGGTCTGGGCGTTGCCGTAGTTCCGGATTGGTGCGAACCGGTTATTACCCTGCTGGCTGATCGAATCCGAGTCAACCGTGATAACGTCAGACAACGGCGATGTGGCCCAGATAATCCGGATAAACTCGGCGTTGTTTTCCAGGTCATCGCGGTACGCTGAGACAGAGGTCGAATAGGTGGCTGCCGGATTCCAGGCGACATTCAGTGCACCGTCGGCCAGTCCCAGTTGAACCTCGTCGGCCTGCAGCGCGATCGGGTCCGGCGGCAGGCCGTCCGCAAAAATCTCACCGGCCTTGATCGTCCGGGACCACTCGACCGTAACGGTCGTCATTGAGACTTCGCCTGTAGACGGGTCGGTGACGGTTCCGCCAGTCGCCGGGTCAACATACGGTTGCGGGGCGGACTCGCTGGCTTCAAACCGGACCATGACTTCGACAACCCTCAGCGTGGATCCCTGCAACAGGTTGCCACCTTCGCCCTGGCGCATGGTGTCGACCGGAAACTCGATGCGCTGCCGCTCGCCCTCGGTTGGGTAGGTTACCGAGTCCTTGATCTGTGTATCCGCAGATCCTTCTTCGCGAATCCCCAGTTTCAGTTCGCCCGGTGATGTGGCCTCAAAGAAAAACGAAACGGTGCTGTTGGTTCCGGTGCGATCGTCATTCCTGTCCGGGTTGACGGCACCGTCCGACGGCCGGAAATTCCCCGTCGTCGGTTCGGTCGCGGAATCCTGGGCAAATGCCGGTGATCCGCAGACGAGGATCGCCCCGATGGCCAGAATCACGTGCAATCTCACTTGCGTCCTTCTTTTTCCCAGAGGGCGACCAGTCCTTCGGCAATCTGCACGGTATTTGTCGCCGCGCCCTTGCGAATGTTGTCAGAGACGACCCACATGCAGATTCCGTTTGGCGAGGTCGGATCCCGGCGAATTCGGCCGACAAAGACATCGTCTTTGCCGGCAGCATCGGTTGCCAGCGGGTATTTTCCCTCGGCTGGATCATCGACAACTGTTACCCCCGGAGCATCCTGCAGCAGGTCACGGACCTCGTCGACGGATACCGGATCCGCTGTTTCCAGCCAGACAGCTTCGCTATGACCGTAAAAAACCGGCACCCGGACACAGGTCGCGTGCAGGGGAATATCGGCTTCCATAATCTTGGGCGTCTCGGCCTGCATTTTCCATTCTTCTTTGGTATCACCGCCGTCCAGGAATACGTCGATCTGGGGGATGACGTTAAAGGCGATCTGGTGCGGGAAGACCAGCCGATCGTAACCCGCCTGGGTGTACACGTTGCGGGTTTCTTCGAACAGGTCGTCAAGCGCGTCTTTGCCCGCACCGGATACGCTCTGGTAAGTGCTGACAATGACCCGCCGCAGTTCCGACCGGTCGTGGATCGGCTTCAGCGCCGTGACCAGTTGGATGGTAGAGCAGTTCGGGTTGGCAATTATCCGGCGATTGACATAATCGGCAATCCGGTGAGGGTTGACCTCCGGGACAACCAGGGGGACATCGGGATCCATTCGGAAGGCGCTGGTGTTGTCAATAGACACGGCTCCGGCATCGGCCGCGGCCGGCAGCAAGGCCTGGCTGACCGACCCGCCGGCGCTGCTGAGGACGATGTCGACCCCGGCAAACGCGTCGGGTTCGGCCAGGAGGACATTGACATCCTGGCCACGAAATTCGACGTCCTGTCCCAGGCTGCGCTCGGATGCCAGCGGTACCAGTCTGTCAACGGGGAAAGTGCGTTCTTCCAGCAGTTCGATAAGCTGCTGGCCGACAACGCCCGTAGCGCCCAATACGGCAACGGTGTATCCCATCGTCAGCCGTCCAGGCGTTCCAGGACCGCATCGGTGATGGCATCTGTTCCCAGGTCGCCGCCCAGGTCGCGACTGCGAAGCCCGTCGCTCAGCAATCGTGCGACGGCGGTTTCGATACAGTCAGCGGCCTGCGGTTGATTGAGGGCAATGCGCAGCATCATCGCTGCCGAGAGGATCGTTGCCAGCGGGTTGGCAATACCCTGGCCGGCAATATCCGGTGCACTGCCGTGCACAGGCTCGTACATGCCGCCGTGGTCGCCAGTGCTGGCGCTGGCCAGCATGCCGATTGATCCGGTCAGCATGGCTGCTGCATCGCTGAGTATGTCGCCAAACATATTGCCGGTCAGGATCACATCAAACTGACGCGGATCGCGAATCAATTGCATCGTCGCGTTGTCTACATACATGTGGTTCAGTTCAATATCCGGATAATCAACCGCGACTTCGACGACGACATCGCGCCACAGTTCGGTCGCTTCCAGGACATTGGCCTTGTCAACCGAGGTCAATTTTCCGCGTCGCTTGCCGGCCAGTTCAAATGCGACCACCGCAATCCGGCGGATCTCGTCCTCATCGTAGACATAGCTGTTCAAGCCAACCCGTTTGCCCTGTTCGTTGGTCGTAACCCCACGGGGCTGGCCAAAATAGATGCCGCCAGTCAGCTCGCGGACAACGACCAGGTCGACACCCCGGACGACATCTGCCTTGAGGGTCGATGCATCGACAAGCGCGTCAAAGACCGCTGCAGGGCGAAGGTTGGCATAAAGACCCAGTTCTTTGCGCAGGCCAAGCAGCGCACGCTCGGGGCGTACCTCGTATGGCATGGATTCCCATTTCGGGCCACCGACCGCCCCCAGCATGACCGCATCTGCGGCTTTGGCTGCGTTCAGGACCTCATCGGTCAGCGGTACGCCATTGGCGTCGATGCTGGCACCGCCAGCCAGGGCTTCTGAAAATGTCAGGTCCAGGGACAGCGACTGGTTGAGGTGTTCAAGGACCCGCCTGGTTGCGGCCATGACCTCTGTGCCAATCCCGTCACCCGGAAGTAAAAGTACCTCGGGCATGATTTCCTTCCGATTGTGTAAAAGCAGTAAGAATGCGGGCTAGTGCGACATTGTAGGCCGAATACCGCCTGCCGGGCAATCTTGTCGATCGGACCGGTAATTTCCTACTTGGACAGTGATTTCCTGGTCCGGTTCCTGAATTCAACTGGCTGTGCCGCTGCAGACACCGTCATCATGTCTCGTCAGTGATTGCGCGGCAGTCGCAACTGCGCCACCGTCCCGGGGTTATTTCTTGGCGTTGCGAACCAGTTCTTCCATATCCGGCCGCCCTGTTTCACGGGCGATGGTCAGCAGGCTCTTGCCGGACTTGTCCTTGCGGCGCGTTGTGGCCCCGAATGCCAGCAGCGTTTCCGCTGCATCGCCGTTGCC
Source organism: bacterium (assembly GCA_041623475.1). GTDB lineage: Bacteria > J088 > J088 > J088 > J088 > JBFJWU01. The sequence continues at coordinate 8,775 of JBFJWU010000038.1, forward strand.
AGCCAGAACCGCGTAAAAAATCGGGGTCCACCCTTGATTGTCAACGGTATCGACGTGGGCGCGCTGGCGAATCAGGACCTGCATGATTTCGACGTTGCCGACCTCGGCGGCGTGGGACAACGCCGTACGGCCCTGCTTGTCCTTGCGGTTGACTTCGGCACCCTGCGACAGCAGATACACAGCCATATCCCGGTCTTCACTGGTGATCGCGTGCATCAGGACGGTCTTGCCCGTGCCGTCTGCAGTGTTGATCGAGGCACCCTGTTTCAGCAGGGCCTTGATGACATCCAGCCTGCCTGTTTTGACGGCGTAGATAAACGAATTTGCGCCGGGGGCTGACGTTTTGGTCGTTCGCTTGCGACTGTCCAGCAGGACGCTCATCACCGAATCATTGGCGGCGACGGCTTTTTCGTCCTCTGGCCGTTCCTTGTCCTCGATCATCCGGACAATCTCGCCGTGGCCATTGTCACGGGCCAGGTCGACCGCAGCTTTGCCCTGGCTGTCCCGGCTGGTGACGTCGATCCTTGTCGATCGCAGCAGCATCTTGACCGCCGCAGTATGGCCGGCCATGGCCGCCAGCGACAAGGCAGATCGTCCCTGTTCGTTCTGCTGGTTCGGGTCTGCCCGGCCACGCAGCAGCGATTCGATGACATCCACATGGCCGCCCTGCGCCGCCAGCATCATCGCAGTACGCTGGCCGTAGCTGTCGGCGGAACCGGGAGATGCGCCATGTTCCAGCAACGCCTGGACCATCCGGTTGTTGCCGCGGTCGGCCGCTTCCATCAGGGGGCAGCGGCCGTCTGATTCACGACAAATATCTGCATCGGCTTTGTGATCCAGCAGCAACGTCACGCTGCGCCCGTCTTCGCGTTTGACTGCGGTCAACAAGGGGGTATCCCCCAGGAAGTTGGCCTTGTTGACATCGGCCCCGGCCTCGATCAACGCAGATTCGACGGGCAGTTCGCTGGCCGCGACCGCATTGTGCAGGGCGGTCATTCCCTGGTTATCCGCCGCATCCAGGTCAACCTTGGCCGCGATCAATGCCTTGACGCATTCCAGGCAGCCCTGGCCTGCGGCAAGGCTCAATGCCGTTCGTTCCTGACGATCGCGCATTGTCGGATCGGCCTTGTTTTTCAGCAACAGGGACACCAGTGCCGCGTTGCCGTATGACGCGGCCCAATGCAGCGATGTCAGCCCGCGGCTGTCCTGCTGGTCGGGGTCGGCCCCACCCGCCAGCAATGCTGAAACGGCACCGGGTTTGTTCCGCTCGATGGCCATCAGCAGCGCGGTTTTGCCCTGGTTATCTGCTGACTTTGTCGCGGCCTTGCGATCAAGGATCGCCTGGATAATCCGTTCGTTCCCACCGATAGCGGCGTGAATCAGTGGCGTTCGGCCCTGGCCGTCACGGACGTTAACGTCAGCTCCAGCCTGTAACAACGCTGACACAACTTTGTCGTGGCCAGCTGCAGCTGCATACATAAGTGCGGTCATGCGCTCGCTGCCGCTGACTGCGCCTTCGTCCTTTGAGTTGGGGTTGGCGCCACCATTCAGCAGCTTCACAGCCACGAGGGTGTGCCCCTGCTCGGCCGCCGCCATCAAGGGGGTCTGTCCCAGGTCGTTGCGCAAGTTCGGATCGGCCCCGCTTTTCAGGAGGGCAACAACCTGATCGCTGTTGCCTGATTTGGCAGCGTCATACAACTCGCCCTTGGCCTCACCGTCGTCCAGCGGGCCCAGCAGCGCCCGTTCCAGCAATTGCGCCACGTCCGTGTGACCTTTGCCGCTGGCGTGTGTCCAGGCATCGGTGCCATAGGCATCGGTTGCGCGGACATTGGCACCGGCAAGAATCAACGCCCGGACCGTGTCCAGATGCCCGTTGCGGGCAGCCCAGATCAGCGGGGTCATCCCGTCGGCGTCGCGCTCTTCCAGCTGGGCACCGGACTTGGCCAGGCTGCGGACCCGGTCAACCTGGCCGGACTTGGCGGCATCGGTCAGCGGACCGGCAAGAGCTACCACCGGAAGCGAAATAACGGCAATCAGTGTGACTACAAACAAGCAGGTCGGGCGCAGCAATCGAACCCCCATCTTCGGCACCATACAATAGTAGAAGATTCTAGCAGGGGATCGCCAAATCCGGCTGCTGCTGCCGACAAGGATGTGCCATGCAGGCCAATACTGAAACCGCCAATAAACGCGTTGCCATATTCGGCCTTGGCCCGACGGGGACGGCGATGGCGCAGGTGCTGTCCGCAGCCGGCTATGCAGTTGACGGGTTTTCACGCAGCCGGTGCCTGGGGCAGGGGATCCGGCTGGACCTGTCCGACGGCGACACGGTTCGGGAGTTATCGAAGCACCTGGGCCACGCCACACTGGCAGTTGTCACGGTACCGCCGCAGGACCTGGCCACAGAATTCTGGAACGTCCTGGAGCCCGTTCCGCAACGGATCCTGCTGGGGACGACCGGGATCTATCGGCGCCAGGGCAATCAACCGGTGACCGAGGCGACGGCACTCGTTGCCGACCACGATCGGCTGGTTGTCGAGGAACAGTTTCTGGCGGCTGGCGGCCTGTTGGTTCGGCTGGCGGGACTGTACGGTGTCGGGCGAAATCCAGCCGACTGGGTTCGCCGGGGCCGGGTTGGTTATGAACCCCGGCAGGTCAACCTGGTCCATCACCTGGATGTTGCCCGTGCCATACTGGAGCTTGCCCGTGACTGGCCCGGCGGCGGGCAGGTGTTCAATCTTGCCGACGGCCAGCGTCATACGTGGCGGCAGGTGATTGAAGCGCTGGTCGAGTCCGGCACGCTCGATCACCCGCGTGAACCGACCGCAGCCAGCCGGGCAGACGCGGTCGTTGACCCGAGCCGGTTCCTGCAGCGTTATCCTGAATTTTCGTTCCGGGACTTCTGGACCGAACTGGGCAATCTCAATCAGGAGGACCGACATGGGACTTGAGCCTCACGATGGCGCGTGGGCGGCCCCCGGCAGGGACGAGGTACCGTGCCAGGTGATGCTGCAGTCATTCAGTGCCAGCGAACGTACCAGACGTGCTGCACGAGCCGCTGGTTTATCGTGGCTGGTCGCTGCGGGCTGTATTTTTATCCCTGTGTTTCATTTTTTTCTGGTGCCCGGGTTTGTGCTGTTGGGCATGGGCCTGGCCGTACGGGCCATGCGTACGCAGCAGGTTGTCGTCCACGCCTCGGGTGACTGTCCGCTGTGCCAGCGACGCGTCACCGTTGATCTGTCGGGTGCCCGTCCCAGATTTCCGCTGTGGTCGTTTTGTCCCGAGTGCCGCGACCGCCTGCGCGTGCTGGCTATCGGCTCCACGATCGCGCCCGGCCCGGACTCGGGCGACTGACCGGTCAGGCCTGCTGGGGGTCGTAATTGGCCAACAGCAGTTGGCCATCATCAACAGAACGCAGATCGAGGATGCTGACCGCAGCGGGACCATGATCCAGGCGACGCCGATACTGGCTGAGGTTCATGCCCAGCGCCTGCGCGACCAGGATTCGCAGGACGGTCCGATGGGCGACAATCAGCGCCGACTGGACATCAGCCTCAATCAACCGATTGACCTGCCGGGCGACGCGGGTGGATACGCTGGTGACGGATTCCCCGTTGGGCGGCGGTGCCGCGGTCGGGTCACGGTCCCAGCTGGCAAACGCGTCCGGATAGTCCGCCCGGATTTCGTCCCGGGTCCGCCCTTCCCAGTCGCCATAATGAATTTCAATCAGGTCATCCGCGATCTCCATTGCTGGCAAGGCAGGCACCTGGACGGCAATCAATTCGGCCGTCTCACGGCAACGCGCGAGCGGTGATGTCAGGAACCGGTCAAATTTTTGATCCAGGTTGTTCAACCAACGACCCGTCTGCCGGGCCTGTGCCCGACCAAACTCATCCAGGGCAGGATCACTGGTGCCGCTGTACCGGCCGGTAACAGTCCATTCGGTCTGGCCGTGGCGAACGCAGACCAGCTTCATGCCAGGGATCGATCCAGGCAGATGCAGCGGTTGGGTGTTCCGGTGCGACAGCATCCGGTCGGTGGTGAACCGTCCAATGCCCGCCGAACCAGGCTGTCCAGGAACTCGATAAAATCGTCGTCGGCATTGACCGTCGGGACGCGGGAAAACCATTCGATGCCCAGTTCTTTGGCAAGATGGGCGTATTCGATGTCGATCTCTTCCAGTGTTTCGACGTGCTCGGACACAAAACTGACCGGCACGACAACGATGGCCCGGCAGCCGTCTGCCGCCAGTTGCGCGATCACGTCCGGAACGGCTGGCCCCACCCATTCAACGGGGCCGACTTTGCTTTGGTATGCCAGGACGGACTGAACGCCGTCGGGCAGGTCAGCCGATAAGGTCGCGACCATTGCCTCGATTTCTGCAGGGTAGGGGTCCCCGTCCTCTCGCACACGGTCGGTGGGGATCGAATGGGCACTGAACAGCACCGTTAGGCCGCTGACGCCCCCCGGGACCCGTTCCAGTTCCGATTTCAGCCGTCTGCGCACACAGTCCAGGTAACCCGGATCGTCCGCATAAGACAGCACAGGTACCAGTTGCGGTCGCCAGCCGGACCGTTTGCCCAGTTCCCTGTGCAGGACCCGATAACTGCTCATGGTCGTCGTCGTCGAGTACTGGGGATACATCGGGACAACGACCAGGCGTTCAGTCCCGGCATGCTGCAGGGGATCCAGTGCGGCATCGGTCAATGGATGCCAATATCGCATGGCAACGGATATCTCACCGGCGATGTCGTCACTGCGCAGTCGATCAATCAGCTTCGCCGCCACGGCGTCGTTCGTGCGCCGCAGGGGGCTGCCGCCACCAATCGCCGCATAGGCTTCGCGGCTTTTTGGCGCGCGGAATTTTGCGATCAGCCAGGCAATCGGCCAGGACAACCATCGCAGCCAGCGCGGAAGGGGGATGATGTCCGGGTCCCGGAACAATCGAAACAGAAACGGGCGGACTTCGTCGAGGGTTTCGGGACCACCCAGGTTCAGCAGGAGGATGCTGGTTTTCACCGGTCAGGCGACCAGTCGCGGACCGCCTGTACAAACGCGTGGACATTCTGTTCGGAAATATCGGGAATCAGTCCGTGGCCCAGGTTGCAGATATAGGCGGGATCACCAGCCATCTTGTCCAGCATGGCCCATGTCTCGTTGCATATCCGGTCCGGTGAGGCCAGCAGGACCGCTGGATCCAGGTTGCCCTGCAAAGTGACATCCGGTCCGAGGGCGATGCGGGCGGCGGCGATGTCGATGGTCCAGTCGCAACCGATCCCGGCGAAATCCGTGGGGTTAATGACGGGCAGCGCCTGGGCCGTGCCCTTGGGGAACCAGATAACCGGTACATCCAGCGAGTCGGCAATCCGCCTGACGTGAGGTGCAATGTCTGTTTGCAGTCGCCCTGGTGGCAGCAGTTCCGCCCATGTGTCAAAAATCTGGAACGCGTCGACGCCCGCTGCCTGCTGCATCTGTGCATAGTCAACCAGCGTCTCGGTCAGGAGATCCATAAACTGGCCAAATCCGTCGGGTTCGTCGTAGTAAAAACGCTTCAGGTCAGGAAAGCCCCTCTTGCCCTGGCCTTGCACCAGATAGGCGGCCAGGGTCCACGGGCCGGGACAGAATCCGATCAGGGCAACATCATCGGGCAGGCTGCTGCGAACGCTGGTCACGATTTCGCCGACGTAGCCGCAGGCATCCGTGACATCCCCCTTGCGCAGGTTTACGGCCTGTTCGGTTGTCCGGATCGGATCAGGAATCACCGGACCAATGCCCTCTTCAAAATGAAAATCAATGGCCAGGGCCTCGGCGGGTAAGAGGATGTCGGCAAAGAGGATCGCAGCGTCTACACCCAGTTCGCGGATCGGGATCAGGGTTGCTTCGGTCGCTCGCTCGATATCCTTGCAGAATTCCAGAAACGGCACGCCGGCCCGCAAGTCCCGATATGATTTCAGCGTGCGGCCCGCTTGCCGCATCATCCACAGGGGCGGGGTGCCGGTATTCTGCCCGGCCAGGGCGTCCAACAGTTTCACAATGGGTCCATTTTCGTATCGGGCTGACGATCTGTCGCGACCGGGTTAGCGAGAC